>NZ_VFUX01000018.1:0-138782 GCF_006441275.1 Mesorhizobium sp. B2-4-17
CCAGCAGACATGATGAATCAGATATTCTCGCCGATGGGAATCCCTCGCGATTCCGTCAGGTCAGATTATGCTCTAGTGTCCGTAGGTGAAAGAGCAAGCGTCGCACTGAGTAGGGTTTTCCAGCTTTCCACGAAAGAATCCTGACTCCGTCACTACGGAGTGAAGTTATCAAGCGTTAATCTAATCCGCAAATAACTCCGAAATACCTGTTTGGCCTTGGGCCTCATGCCTGGTCCTCGCCCAAGCAAAGCTAGCGCTGCCCCTCATCTGCCTGCCGGCATCTTCTCCCCGTTGAACGGGGAGAAGAAAGCTCTCCTCAAGCAAAATACTCCTGCAGCGGCCGCACTTCCAAGCTCCCCGCCTTCAACGCCGCGATCGCCTCGGCCACCGCCGCCGCACCCGATAGCGTCGTGTAATACGGCACCTTCTGCATCAGCGTTGCCCTGCGCAGCGACTTCGAATCCGACACCGCCTTCTGGCCGTCCGTGGTGTTGAAGACGATCTGGACCTGGCGGTTGCGGATGGCGTCTTCGATGTGGGGGCGACCTTCCAGGACCTTGTTGATCTTTTCGGCGACGACACCGTTTTCGGCGAGGAAGCGCTGCGTGCCTGATGTCGCCAGCACCTTGAAGCCGAGGCCGGCGAGGCGCTTCACCGCCGGCAGGATGCCTTTCTTGTCCTCGTCGCGTACCGAGACGAACAGCGTGCCGTAGCGCGGCAGGTCGACGCCGGCGCCGAGCTGGCTCTTGGCGAAGGCCAGCGCGAAATCGCGGTCGAGGCCCATGACTTCGCCGGTCGAGCGCATTTCCGGTCCGAGCAAGATGTCGACGCCGGGGAAGCGGGCGAAGGGGAAGACGGCTTCCTTGACCGCGATGTGGCCGGGGTTGCGGGCATCGGGCAGGGGGCCGTAATGGGCGAAGGCGTCTTCCAGCGTCTCGCCGGCCATGATGCGGGCCGCGATTTTCGCAATCGGACGCCCGATGGTCTTGGCGACGAAGGGCACGGTGCGCGACGCCCGCGGATTGACCTCCAGCACATAGACCGTGCCGTCCTTGATCGCGTACTGCACGTTCATCAGCCCGCCGACATTGAGCGCGCGGGCAAGCGCGGCCGTCTGGCGCTCCAGCTCGTCGACGAGATCCGAAGGCAGCGAGTGAACGGGTAGCGAGCAGGCCGAGTCGCCCGAATGGATGCCGGCTTCCTCGATGTGTTCCAGAATGCCGGAGACGAAGGTCGCCTTGCCATCGCAGAGGCAGTCGACATCGACCTCGATGGCGCCTGAGAGATAGGTGTCGAACAGCAGCGGGTTCTTGCCCAGTAGCGTGTTGATCTGGCCGGTCTTGTCGTTGGGGTATTTCTGCTTGATGTCCTCCGGCACCAGGCCGGGCACGGTGTCGAGCAGGTAGGTCTGCAGCATGCTCTCGTCATGAATGATCTGCATGGCGCGGCCGCCGAGCACGTAGGAGGGGCGCACCACCAGCGGGAAGCCGAGTTCGCCGGCGACGAGGCGGGCCTGCTCGACCGAATAGGCGATGCCGTTCTTCGGCTGGCTGAGGTTGAGCTTGTGCAGCAGCTTCTGGAAGCGATCGCGGTCCTCGGCGAGATCGATCATGTCGGGCGAGGTGCCGAGGATCGGAATGCCGGCCTTCTCCAGCGCGTCGGCCAGCTTCAGCGGCGTCTGGCCGCCGAACTGGACGATGACGCCGACCAGTTCGCCCGAGGCCTTTTCGGCGCGCAGGATCTCCAGCACGTCTTCCGCCGTCAGCGGATCGAAATAAAGCCGGTCCGAGGTGTCGTAGTCGGTCGACACGGTCTCGGGGTTGCAGTTGATCATGATCGCTTCATAGCCGGCGTCGCGCAGCGCAAACGCCGCATGGCAGCAGCAATAGTCGAATTCGATGCCCTGGCCGATGCGGTTCGGGCCGCCGCCGAGGATGACCACCTTCTTGCGCGACGAGACCTGCGCCTCGTTGGCGAGGCTGCCCGCGAACGGCACTTCATAGGTCGAGTACATATAGGCGGTGGGCGAGGCGAACTCGGCCGCGCAGGTGTCGATGCGCTTATAAACCGGATGAACGTCGAGCTTTTGCCGAGTCTTCTGAATCACTTCGGCGTCGGTCTTCGTCAGCGAGGCGAGGCGGGCATCGGAGAAACCCATCGCCTTCAGCATGCGCAGATTGACGGCATCCTGCGGCAGGCCGTGCTCGCGGATGCGCGCTTCCATGGCGACGATGCCGGATATCTGCTCGAGGAACCACGGGTCGATCTTGCACATGGCGTGCACGTCTTCCAGCGAGGTGCCCATGCGGATCGCCTGCGCCACCATGCGCAGACGGTCGGGCGTCGGCGTGCCCAGTGCGGCACGGATGGCGTTGCGGTCGTCGGCATGGCTGGCGACCGCGGTTCCATGGCCGAGGCCGGGGATTTCGATCTCGTCGAGGCCGGTGAGGCCGGTTTCGAGCCCACGCAGCGCCTTCTGCAAAGACTCCTGGAAGGTGCGGCCGATGGCCATGACTTCGCCGACCGACTTCATGGCGGTGGTCAGCACCGGCTCTGCGCCGGGGAATTTCTCGAAGGCGAAACGCGGGATCTTGGTCACCACGTAATCGATCGACGGTTCGAACGAGGCCGGCGTGGCGCCGCCGGTGATGTCGTTCTCCAGCTCGTCCAGCGTGTAGCCTACGGCGAGCTTGGCGGCGATCTTGGCGATCGGGAAGCCGGTCGCCTTGGAGGCAAGTGCCGAGGAGCGCGAAACGCGCGGGTTCATTTCGATGACGACGAGGCGGCCATCGGCCGGGTTGACGGCGAACTGCACATTGGAGCCGCCGGTCTCGACGCCGATCTCGCGCAGCACCGCGATCGAGGCGTTGCGCATCATCTGGTATTCCTTATCGGTCAAGGTCAGCGCCGGTGCGACGGTGATGGAGTCGCCCGTGTGCACGCCCATCGGGTCGATGTTCTCGATCGAGCAGACGATGATGCAATTGTCCGCCTTGTCGCGGACGACCTCCATCTCATACTCCTTCCAGCCAAGCACGCTCTCCTCGATCAGGACTTCGGTGGTCGGCGAGGCGTCGAGGCCGGACTGGACGATATCGTAGAACTCGGCGCGGTTATAGGCGATGCCGCCTCCGGTGCCGCCCATGGTGAAGGAGGGGCGGATGATGGCGGGCAGGCCGACATGGTCGAGCGCCTGCGCGGCCACCGCCATGGCATGGCCGATATAGCGCTGCTTGCGGTCGCCTTCGCCGAGGTTCCAGCTGGTTTCAAGCGCGTCGAGCGCGGCATCGAGATTCTCCGGCTTCTCGGCCTTCAGCGCCGCACGCTCGGCCTCATGCGTCTTGCGGTCGGCGTTCTTGACGTCGGTGGCGTTGGCCAGCATCGACTTCGGCGTCTCGAGCCCGATCTTGCTCATCGCCTCGCGGAACAGGGCGCGGTCCTCGGCCTTGTCGATGGCCGTGGCGTCGGCGCCGATCATCTCGACCTGATAGCGCTCCAGCACGCCCATGCGGCGCAGCGACAGCGCGGTGTTGAGCGCGGTCTGGCCACCCATGGTCGGCAGCAGCGCGTCGGGCCGTTCCTTGGCGATGATCTTGGCGACAACCTCGGGCGTGATCGGCTCGATGTAGGTGGCGTCGGCCAGTTCCGGGTCGGTCATGATGGTGGCCGGATTGGAATTGACCAGGATGACGCGGAAGCCCTCTTCCTTGAGCGCCTTGCAGGCCTGGGTGCCGGAATAGTCGAACTCGCAGGCCTGGCCGATGACGATGGGGCCGGCCCCGATGATCAGGATCGACTTGATGTCGGTGCGTCTTGGCATGTTCGAAATTCCGTTCGGCGAGCGGCTTGCACGAAAAACCGGGACGGGAAGACCCGGCCGGTTGTGCTTGCGATTCTGGTATCAGGCTAGGAGGGCCTTATAGGGAAGAGTTTTGCGGGATGTAACCCCGAAAATGCAGGGAGCAGGGGTTAGGCAATGGGCAATAGGCAGTAGGCAGTAGCGACTTGCCAACGGGTGGAGTTCGGCGCGCGCAGCCACGAACCGGCTATTGGCCTACTGCCTAATCCCGACTGCCTTATTCCCTCCAAAACCTATTTCCCGAACGCCACCGCGTCGGTGATCTCGAACCGTTCCGACACCCCGATGCGGATCATGCTGAGGCTGCCTTCGCGGGTGAAGCGGAAATCGCCTTTGGCGTCCGAGCCGGCCGGCCGGCCACCGTCGAACGAGATGACACGGGTGCCGCCGTCGGGCCAGGTCACTGTCACTTCGGCCTTGTCCGTACCCTTATGCAGGACTGTTGCCGCGCAGCGGGTCATCGGTTGGCCGACATTGCGGGCGCAGGGAATCTCGATGGAGCCGCCACTGGCGAGAGCGTCGGACTGATGCGGCAGTTCCGCGACGGTCAGCGGGTCGTGGGCGGCGGGCACGGCGGGTGCCGCGACCTCACCGGTCGACGGGGTTTCGGCAGCGGCCAATGCCAGGCCATAGGCATCCTGCATGGCGGTGTCGGCGGCCGATTTCATCGGTGTTTCAGGGGCGGCCGGATGAGCCGCGCGCCCCAACCTTGCCGCCAGGTCGGCTGGAGGCGCCAGCGGCGGCTGGGCGGGATCGGCGGACACCACCCTGTCCCCGTCCGTGTTCGCATCGGCAGCCGCGTCCTCGTCCTCGGCGCCGGCATCCGCCTGTTGGTCCGCGTCAGGTACGGTCGCCGGGTTGACGGGAACGAGATAGCGCGCGGGGGCCCAGCCAGTTGCCCGGGGATTGTCCGACACGATCTTGCACCATTGATGCCCGTCAATGTCGTTACAGCCGAGGTTCCTGACGCTGGCGCCAGCGGCCAGACGGGTCTCGGTCTTGCCGATCGGCGATGGCTTGGTGCGGACATTGAGCAGGTCGTCTGGCGCCAGCCCGGTGACAATGGAGATGAACGGGGCCTCTTCGGCATGAGCCGGGACAACAGCCTGCCACGCCGCCATCAGCAGCGGAGCGGCGGCAATCAGCGCATGCAAACTTTTTCGGAGTGTAACTGTGCGCCTCTTCATTTGGCCGTGCGCCGATAGTCAAATCACCATGCCACGGCGGTTCCGCCGCATGCCCGGCCGGTTTTATAAGGGACGATGTGCCGCCATGTAAGTCCGAAAATTCAAGCGAACCATGCCGCGGGGCGGACGGGGGAACCACTGCTGCTGCTTTCGAAACCGCAGCCGATCCCCTCGCCAAGTCATCCTCGACGAGGGGCAAGGTCCGGATGCTGGCGCCGGCATGTCGGTGATTGTGAGTGTCGATATGAATGTGGTGCCGAGCGGACTATAGCCAGGGCGGCTACTGGCTCGATCTCCATTTGGCCAATTCTATTTGATAGGCACTTCGCGGATGTCTCCTACGCTGCCACGCTCTAAGAAATATGACCAGCACAAGGTATCCAAATATTATAAGAAGGCCCAGAAGGAAACCAACGTCGCTCACGTAAGCGGCTACAAGAAGCACCGACGCAATCACGGTTACAGTATAATATAGGACCGATGCCCAGACATATTTTTCCATCTGAGAATTGCTCATCGATCCCCCATCTCGAAAGTGAGATGCATAAATCATCAATGTTGAAATGGAAACTGCAGCCAATCCGGTAATCGTTTCTAATTAGGGATTTCGAGGTCCTGGCCGCCGACGGCCGGCAATGCGGGGTCGTCCACTGCGGCGGCGATGACGCTGTCGAGCAGGCCCGGGAAGCGGGCGTCGAGATCGGCGCGGCGCAGCGTGATCATGCGATTGGTGCCGACCACTTCGGCGCGGGTGACCCCGGCCTCGCGCAGCTTGGCGAGGTGATAGCTCAGATTGGTCTTGGAACCGAGGTCGAGGAAACGGCTGCAGTTCAGCGGCACGCCTTCCTTGCTGGCAAGATAGCGCACGATCGCCAGCCGTGTCGGGTCGCCGAGCACGCCGAGCACGATCGGCAGGCTGATCTGGTCAATATTGGGATGGGGCAGGGTCATGCTCGAAAACTAAGCACAGTTCGGGCCGATTTCAACGCGTCTGTCCTGCTGCGGGCATGCACACTGTTTCTCCATTCGATGACCGTGCTGACACAGGGCTGTCAGGATGGTTCTGCTATTTTTACCAGTCTTCATTGACATCATGCTCCCTTATGTCCAATTGTTCAATAACTTTTGAACTAAGGACATCTCGCATGGACAAGCGGCTTTTCTGGCTTGCGCTCGGATCGTTCACGATCTCGACCGAAGGCTTCGTCATCTCCAGCCTCCTGCCTGACATCGCCAGGGATGCCGGCATTTCCATACCGCTCGCCGGATCTCTGATCACCGCCTTCGCGCTCGCCTATGCGATCGGCACGCCTATCCTGGCGACGCTGACCGGCGAATGGGACCGGCGCCGCGTCATCCTGTGGACGTTGGTGTTCTTCGTTGTCGGCAACGTCGTCGCCGCCATGAGTTCCTCCTTCGAGGTGCTTCTGATCGCGCGCATCATCATGGCGTTGTCGTCGGGCCTGTTCGCGGCGACCGCGCAAGGCACGGCGGTGGCGCTGGTCGATGACCATCACCGGGCGCGCGCCATCGCTGTCGTCGTCGGCGGCACCACGGTCGCCGTTGCCGTCGGTGCGCCGCTCGGCGCTCTAGTCGCTGCGATCGCCGGCTGGCGCGGCACCTTCTATGCCATTGCCGGGCTTGGCGCGCTCGCCGGCGCGATCCTGTGGTACAGGCTGCCGCGCGGCATCGTCGGCACCAGACTGCCCCTGAAGCGCCGGCTTGCCGCCGCAACGCGTCCCGGCGTGATGCCGATCCTGTTGACGACGCTGCTGGCGCTGACAGGTGCCTTCACCGTCTTTGCCTATGTCGCGCCGCTCGCCATCGAGGGCGCCGGGCTTGGCCAGATCGCGCTGCCCGGCATGCTGCTCGCCTTCGGCGTCGGCGCCGTCATCGGCAACATCGCCGGCGGCCAGGCCGCCGACCGTTTCGGCGCCACGCGCACCGTCGGCTGGTCGCTGACGCTGAGCGCGGCCATGCTGGTGATGCTGTCGGTCGTTCCCTCCTTCCTGCCGCAGCATATTGCCGGGCCGGCGCTGATGGCGATGATGGTGCCGTGGGGCATTGTCGGCTGGGCGTTCCCGCCGGCTCAGGCCAGCCGCATCATCAGGCTGGCGCCCGATGCAGCGCCCATCGTGCTGTCGCTCAACGGCTCGGCGCTTTATCTGGGCGTGGCACTTGGTGCCGTCGTCGGCGGCGAGGTGCTGCGCTACGGCGCGCCGGCCGATCTCGGCCTCGTCGCCGCGGCGTTCCCGTTGATCGGACTGGGTATCGTGCTGGCCGGGCGTATGCTGGCGAGGCCAGTGGCGATGCCGGCGGAATAGAATTGACCGAACCGGTTTCGACGGCCGCTCCTTCAATCGGAAGGGGCGGTCGTCGGCGTTTCGAAATCCAGCTCGGCGATTTCATCCAGCGCGGCACGCAGCTGAGCCGCGCGCTCGTTGCCGACCATCGCCTCGAAACGCTGCTGGGCCATGCTCCATAATTTTATCGCTTCCTCGAGCTTGACCTTGCCCAGCGGCGTCAGCCGCACGCGCCTGACGCGGCGGTCGTCCCTGTCGGTGAAAGTCTCGACATAGCCGTCGCGGATCAGCGGCTTCAGCGTATGGCCGAGCGCCGACAGGTCCATGATCAGCGCTTCGGCCAGGGCGCCCATCGTCGGCTCGTCGCTGACATCGATCTGAAAGAGCAAGCCAAACTGCGTGCCCTTCAGCCCGGTAGGCGCCAGCATGTCGTCGTAGAAGCGGCCGAGGCTGCGCCCGGCGCGGCGCAGCGTGGCGTTGTTGCAAAGGCTGAATCCCGGCCCGTGGCTCTCGGTCATGTGAACTCCTTGGCTGCGCAACGGATGCGCCAGCCTGTCGCAAAAATAGTTTTCGGGGTCGTCGTTGACAAGATAGCGGCATATACCTGCTTCCGCGAAAGTGGCATATGCCACTAATTGCATTGAATGGCGCGGCGCGGGGACTGGATAGTCCGCAAGGCCGAGCGACAAACGAACAGGACGGAAGGAACGACAATGACTAGGAAAGACAACAAGGGCACGGCGGTCGTCACCGGTGCTTCGTCGGGCATCGGTGCGGTCTACGCGGACCGGCTGGCTGGGCAGGGATACGACCTCGTGCTGGTGGCGCGGCGCGCCGACCGGCTGGAGGAATTGGCCGAGAAGCTGCGCTATACCCACGATCGCAAGGTCAGCGTGATCAGCGCCGATCTGTCCAACGACGATGATGTGCGCCGCGTAGAGCAGGCGATATCCGCCGACGACAGCGTGACGCTGCTGGTCAACAATGCCGGCCTCGGCGGCCAGCAGGTGGTGGCGACGGCCGACGCCGACGCGGCCGAGCGCATGATCAAGGTCAATGTCGTGGCGCTCACCCGGCTGACCCGCGCGGTGCTGCCGGGGCTTTTGGCGCGCAATCGCGGCGCCATCGTCAACATCGCCTCGGTGCTTGCCTTCGACAGCTCGTTCGGCGGCATCTACAGCGGCACCAAGGCCTATGTCGTCAACTTCACCGAAGCCCTGCATCGCGAGGTCGCGGGCACCGGCGTCAAGGTCCAGGTGGTGCTGCCGGGTGCGACCCGGACCGATTTCTGGGAACTTGCCGGCAGCGATATCGACCAGTTGCCGAAGGAGATCATCATGAATGCCGACGATCTGGTCGATGCCGCCCTTGTCGGCCTGGCCAGGGGCGAAGCCGTCACCGCGCCGGCGCTTGCCGACGCGGCCAAGCTGGATACGTTCCTCGGCGCCCGGCAAGCCTTCTACGGCAGCCTGCACGCCGCCAAGCCGGCCCCTCGCTACGCGGCCTAAAGAGGTTCGCGACGCGAACCAGCACCCCACCCAGCTGCTTCGCATCGGCTTGCCCGGGCGAGCCACGAGTCTCGGCCGACCTTCGGACCCCACAAGGGGGGAGGGTAGGGCGCGTGTTTTCTACCTCCCCCTTGTGGGGAGGTCGGACCGAAGGTCCGGGTGGGGGTACTGGCGCTGACCTCGTGCGGTTCCTCTCCCCGCTTTGCGAAAGAGAGGGACTCGGTCTGTGCTAAACAGTCCGCCACATCGGAATGATCGAGGCCGCCAGCACGAGCGCCAGCACGATGTTGAGCACGCGCCATTGCCACTCGGTCTTGAGCAGCCGTGCCAGCACCATGCCGGCCGCGCACCAGACGGACAGCGAGATGGCGGCGGTGAGGCCGAAGGTCGAGCCGAGGAGCAGGGCGAGCTTTCCCGGCCCGTCGGCGAGCGCGGCGAAAGAGGCCGCCGCGCCCAGTCCCATCGCCCAGCCCTTGGGGTTCATCCACTGGATGCCGGCGCCGCCAAGAAAGCTGTTGGGTCTGGCCATCGCCACGTCGAGATTGGGCGGTCCCGCGCGGCCGATCTTGACCGCCAGCCAGACGAGATAGAGCGAGCCGGCGATCTTCATCGCCAGTTGCAAGGAAGGCACCGCAAGCAACAGGCCCGCGAGCCCGGCGGCCGCCGCCCCTGTCACGGTCGCGAGGCCGGCGGCGCTGCCGATCATCAGCGGCACCGAACGGCGAAAGCCGAACTGCGCGCCCGACGCCGTTGACAAGGTTGTGGCGATGCCGGGCGTGGCGGTGGCCACGAAGGCGAACAGGATGAGTGGCAGGATGGGCTGGAGCATGCGGCTTCCTTTGTCGGTGGCCGTCATGGTATGCGCGACTATCAATCAGTAAATGCAATGTTTGTCATGGTTGGCATTAGGAACTATAATGCAGACATGATCCGTAATCTCGACACTGCGCTCATCCGCACCTTCGTCACCGTCGCCGACAAGGCCAGTATGACGGCGGCGGCCAATGCGCTGCATCTGACCCAGGGCGCCGTCAGCCAGCAGGTCAAGCGGCTGGAGGAGACGCTCGGATGCGGCCTGTTCGAGCGCGACCGGCGCGGCCTGCGCCTGACGCGGTCCGGTGAGCGGCTGTTCGACAAGGCAAAGCGACTGCTCAGCCTCAACGATGAAATCTGGGCCGAGATGGCGGGGAGTGCCATCGCCGGCCGGGTGCGGCTCGGCGTCCCCTACGATCTGGTCGGCACCTTGCTGGCGCCGGTGCTGAAGGCCTATGCCGAGACCTATCCGCAGGTCGAGATCTCGCTAGTCTGCGCCTCCTCGCCGGACTTGGCGTCAGCGCTGGCTGCGGGAACCATCGACCTCGCAGTGATCGAGGAGCGCGTCGGTCCGAGCGCCGGCGAATGCCTTGTCATCGACCGGCTGGTCTGGGTCGGCGCGAAGGGCGGCGTTGCCCGTGCCAAGCGTCCGCTGCCGGTTTCGATCGTCGCCGATACCTGCGCCTTTCGCCCGGTCGTGCTGGCGGCGCTCAACGAGCACGGGCTGGAATGGCGCACCGTGTTCGAGAACGGCAACATCGACGCGACGACGGCAACCGTGCGATCGGACCTCGCCGTCACCACCTGGCTGGCTTCCACCGTGCCGGCCGATCTCGACATATTGCCGTTCGAATCCGGCCTGCCGCCACTGCCGAATTTTGCCATCAACCTGCATCTGCCGAGGCATGGCGTTGCGCCGGCAGCGCAGGAGTTCGCGCGGCATATACGTGATGGACTGGCGCGGCGGGCGCAGGCGGCTTGAGGGGGCGAACTTCGCTGTTCCAGCTTGGTGCCACCTCCGACAATCTACTTCCAGTTCCTGCGCCGCTCGAGCTCGGCGTCGGACGGCTCCTGCTGCACGAATGACCCGGTCTTGATCTCACCGCCGCGCTCATAAGTCGCCATGATAACGCCGGTGGTTGACGCCTGCGACTTGATGAGCGTGAAGGCGGCGGGCAGCGCGTCGTCGCCGAACAGCCGCTTGCCCTTGCCCAGCAACAGCGGAAAGATCATCAGCCGGATTTCGTCGATCAGCCCGTTGGCGAGCAGCGTCTGGATGAGATTGCCCGATCCCTGGATCAGCAGGTCAGGTCCGTCTTCCTGCTTGAGTTCCTTAAGCCTTGCAATGACATCGGACCCAAGCCACTGGGTGTTCTGCCAGGTCAGCGAATCCGGACGGTGCGTGGCCACGTATTTGGTCGCCGGGTTGAAGGCATCGCCGATTGGATCTTTCTGATACGGCCAATACGCGGCGAAGATGTCGTAGGTCCTGCGGCCGAGCAGCAGCGCAAAGGGTCTGGAGAACAATTCTTCCATGACCGTGCCCGCCACCTCGTCAAAGTAATGGAACGTCCAGCCGCCGAACTCGAAGCCGCCCACAGGATCCTCTTCCGGACCGCCCGGCGCCTGCATGACGCCGTCGAGGCTGACGAAGGTGGCGGCGATGATCTTTCTCATTGTGCTCTCCTTTGCTCCGTCCACGCCGTCGCGGCTGGACTATGGCCCAAGGACGGCCGGCGCGTGAGCATCCCGACATGGCTTGCCAGATTTTGCGCAAGCCCGGCCATCAATCGGTCAGCTGCCGGGTCTGGCGCCGGGCTTTTTCGACGAGAACCAGACATCGCCGAAAATAGCGGTGGCGCTGCGGTCCGGCGCCTTGTCATGCGTCAGCCAGATCGAGCGGCTGCGCGCGGCCTGGTCGCGCGTCGGGATCTTGGCGGCGGGGTCCACGCTCGACGCGCCGACGCAAGGGATGAACCAGGAGCGCATGAACGGTTCGCACGCGAAGCCTTTTTCGGTGCGGGTCACCATCACGGCGAACGGGACGGTCTCGGCCGGGCGCCAGGGAAAGATCATGCGGCCGCCCTGGCGCAGAGCCTTCAGCCAGCCGGCCGGAGGTGCGACGACGCCGGCATTGACGTAGATGATATCGGATGGGGGCAGGGAGGACATGACGGCATCGCCATGGACGACGGCGACGTTGTCATAGGCTTCGAGATTTTTTCGCGCGCGGTCGGCCAGGTCTTTGTCGAGCTCGAAAGCGGTGACGCTGCCGCCGGGCGCGACAAGTCTGGCCAGCAGCGCTGTGTAATAGCCGGTGCCGGCGCCGATATGCGTGGCGGCCTCGCCAGGTCTCGGCGCCAGTTTCCCGATCCACATGGCGTGCAGGAACGGCTCGCCATTGTTGATGCCCTTGTCGGCGTCGAGCGCTACCAGCACGTTCTGGTAGAGGTGGACCGGATCGGAGCTCGGCGTGGTTATCTTGCCCTTGCCGGCGATGATCGTCCACGGCCCCGGACCGAGGAAGGCTTCGCGCGGAACACTGGCGAACACGTCTTCCAGCCGCGGGTCCGATGAGGCGGCGTTGGCGGCCATCAGCCGTGCATAGAACTTTCTGGCGTCTTCGACATTGGACATGACGCCCGGGAAGATAGCGCGATTTTGCGCTCTTGGGACCGGGTGGACTTCAGCCCATCCCGAATATCGTGTCGTAGAGCAGCTTGAAATTGAGCACCAGGATGATGGCCGCGACCACCCAGGCCAACGCGGCGACCGCGCGCGGAATGGCAAGACTGCCCATCTTCCTCCGGTCGGAGACGAACTGCACCAGCGGGATGACCGCGAAAGGCAACTGCATCGACAGGATCACCTGGCTGAACACCAGCAACTGGCCGGTGCCCTTCTCGCCGTAGAGCGCGGTGACGGCCACGACCGGGACGATGGCGATGCCGCGCGTCAAAAGCCGGCGCGCCCAGTTGGGGATGCGCAGGCGCAGGAAACCTTCCATGACGATCTGGCCGGCAAGTGTCGCCGTCACCGTCGAGTTCAGGCCCGAGGCAAGCAGCGCGACGGCAAACAGGATCGAGGCGATGCCGAGGCCCAGCAAAGGCGACAAGAGCTCGAAGGCCTGACCGATCTCGGCGACATCCTGGTGGCCGGTGCCGTGGAACGCTACCGCCGACACGATCAGGATGGCGGCGTTGACGAACAGCGCCAGCATCAGGGCGATGGTCGAATCCGCCGTTGCCCATTTGACGGCATCGCGTTTGCCGGCGTCGGTGCGTTCATAGGCGCGGGTCTGCACGATCGAGGAGTGCAAATAGAGATTGTGCGGCATGACGGTGGCGCCGATGATGCCGATGGCGATGTAGAGCATCGCCGGGTTGGTGACGATTTCCGAGGACGGCACGAACATCGAATGCAGGATCGTGCCGGCCGGCGGGGCGGCAACGAAAATCTGAATGGCAAAGCAGCTGAAGATGATGATCAAAAGCGCGACGACGAAGGCTTCGAGATAGCGAAAGCCCTTGTTCATCAACAGCAGCACCAGGAAGGCGTCAAGCGCGGTGAGCACGGCGCCGCCGATCAGCGGAATGCCGAACAAGAGCTGCAGCGCGATCGCCGTGCCGATCACCTCGGCCAGATCACAGGCGATGATGGCGAGTTCGCAGGCGATCCACAGCACGAAATTGACCGGGCGCGGATAATAGGCACGGCAGGCCTGGGCGAGGTCGCGGCCGGTGGCGATGCCAAGCCGGGCTGCCAGCGCCTGCAGCAGGATCGCCATCAGGTTGGACAGCATGATGATGAACAGGAGCGTGTAGCCGAACTGGGCGCCGCCGGCGAGGTCGGTCGCCCAATTGCCGGGATCCATGTAGCCGACCGAGACCATGTAGCCGGGACCCATGAAAGCGAACAGGCGGCGGAACCAGGCGCCGGAACTCGGCACCGCGATGGAGGAATTGACCTCACGCAGGCTGGGCTGGTCGTCCTCTTCGGGCCCGGCTACCCGCCATGCGGATCGGGAGGCTGTGGCTTCGGCTTCAGACATGAAAGAGGGCTTTCCGCGAGACTTGTCGATCTCCCTTAAGCTATGTCACGGCTCAACATTATGCAATATGCTATATTTCATTGTCGGTGCTTTTTGTCCGGCATTTTGCCGGAGGTGGCGAACAGGCAATCGGACTCGATATCCGGGTCGAGCAATTGCCCTAGATTCCGATGGAAAAGCCTCTATCGCTGCAATAACGCTCGAGCGTATCGACCGAAGCCTGGGGATCGGCTAGCGCCACATAGGTGTCGGGCCGCAGGAGATAGAGCGCATCACGGGCCAGGCCTGCTGCTTCATAAGCAGGCCGCCAGTCGAAGACGTTCAGCGGAACCCGATGGCGTTCGCACCAGGACCTCACATCGCCATTGGCGACGCCGTAGATATGGACCTGCCATTGCGGGGCGGCGAGCGACGTAAAATTGTCCAATCCCCCGACCGGCGCCCATGGCAGCCGGTCGCCGCCGCGGACCTCGCCCGCGGAGCCCTCGCTGACGGGGCTGTCGCGGTAGTTGAGGGTGATTTGCGAAACGGTCCGGAAGATGAATTCGCGAACCCGGTCTATGCCGAGGACCCTGGGTACGACAATCGGCGCGATCCGCGTGCGTACGAGGTCGGCGATGTGCCCGTCGGCAGTGACGAAGGTGAAGATGAAGTCGGTGGTGGCAACGAGGCGTCTGGCGAATGCAATGCGCTCGATCTCATAGCTGTCGAGCAGGGCATCGGGCGCCCGTGCCGCGAGCACGCAAGACAGTTTCCAGGCAACGTTGATCGCGTCCCCGATCCCGGTGTTCATTCCTTGTCCGCCGACCGGACTGTGGATATGCGCCGCGTCACCCAGCAGGAATGCGCGGCCCTTGCGGAACTGCCCGGCGACGCGGTGGTGAACATGGTAGGTCGAGAACCAGTTCACCTTTTCGATCTTGATCTTCAGGTTTTCGATCGCCTTGCTGCTGACGTCGTCGAATGTCAGCGTGTCGGCATGATCCGCGCGTTCGTCGCGGACCGTGCCGATCAGCCGAGCGCGGCGCGTGTCCGCCAGCGGAAAGATCGCCAGGAAGTCGGCCTCGTCGAGATCGACATGCAATTCGCCATTGATCGCTTCACCGGATGCCTCGACATCGGCGACGTAAAAAAGTTCACGATAGGTGCCGCCGGAAAAACCGGCCGATATCGTCTCGCGCACCAGGGAACGTGCGCCGTCACAACCCGCCAGATAGCTGAATTCGACGGTCTCCTCGCCATGCTCGCCACGCAGGCGGGCGACAATGTGGTCGCCATGGTCGGTGAAATCATGCAATTCGGTCCGCCGCTCGACGGTGACGCCCAATTGTCCGAGCCGTTCGACCAGAAGGCGTTCGTGCTCGTCCTGCGGAAAGATCTGCAAAAAGGGATAGGGCGACAGATCCTCGCCGATCGCCGCGAACGGCACGCGCGCCTTCGCTTTACCGCGCACCCACAAATTGGCGGCGCGCACCTTGTGGCCGCGCGCGGTCACGGCATCGGCCAGATCGAGTTGACGGTAGAGTTCGAGCGTGTGCGCGGCAACGGCCAAGGCGCGCGAGGTCGTGCCGGGCTCGGCGGTCCTGTCGATGATGCGGACGCCGACACCCAGCCTGGTGAGCCAAAGCGCCAGCACCAGGCCAGTTGGGCCGGCGCCTACGATCAGAACGTCACTGCGGGTCATGGCTTTCTCCCCTGGCGGCGATTGCAGTCGGGCGGTTTCAGCTCAGCAACACCCAAATATGGCCCCAGGAGTCACGGACAATGGCACTGGATCGGTTTCTGCCGTCCCATCGAGGGCATGGGCTGGCGGAGGAACGTCGTCCCGACGCGCAACGACCTGCTTGCCGATCGGCGAACATGCCTCCAAATAAACGGCCTGAAGAATCAAAGCCCGTGCTATAAAAACAGGGACGGCAAAACTCCCAGGAGGAGCGCGCATTGGCGCTGAAGAACAAACCGGTCCCGCGTGAGCCATTGCCTGACGCCGACGTCCACTCGGAAGGGTTCCGGCAGACGCGCGAAGCGCGCCGCAGCGCACTTGTCGAGGACTATGTCGAACTGATCGCCGACCTGATCGAGGACGGCAACGAGGCGCGCCAAGTCGACATTGCGGCTAGGCTCGGCGTCGCCCAGCCGACAGTGGCCAAGATGCTGACCAGGTTGTGCGCCGACGGGCTGGTGTCGAGAAAACCCTATCGCGGTGTGTTCCTGACCGAGGCCGGCCGCAAGGTTGCCGAGGAGAGCCGCATCCGTCACCAGACGGTGGAAGCCTTCCTGCGCTCGCTCGGCGTCAGCGCCGAGACGGCGCGCATCGATGCCGAGGGCATCGAGCACCATGTCAGCGCCGGAGGCTCCGGATGGCTTTGTTGGTGGGTTTTGCGGTCGACAGCCGCTGTCGAGCGATCCTCGACGTGATTACTTCCAAATCCCCGGTTGGAAAGGGTTCCATCTTGTCGGCCAGCGGTCAGTCAATTTCGCGCTTTAGTTCCAGGCGAAGAACGGCTTTCGGCGATCCAGTCCGCAAGGCTGCGCGCAAAGCTTCGCGGCACGATCATGTCGCAGCCGGTCTCGCTCGTGCGCAGGACGAGCACCGGTACGTGATGGAGGGCCGTTTGCAATGCGCGGCCTGGCGCTGAGCCTGCCGAGCGCCAGTCGACTGCGATGCAGTTGGAGAGGATTTCCAGGACGCCCGCGCCGCTCAAGCTGAAGCGCACGCGTCCCTCGCCGAGGGAGAGCGAACAGCCCAGCTCGGGATCGATCGCGGGTTGCGGCGGTTTTGCATCCGCCTCCGTGATCAGCCACAGACGGCGGGGAGAGACCCGGACGATGAGCGTGTCGGCACAACGGGCAGTCTCGCCGACGGAGACGGGCAGGGCGGTGCCCAGTAATTGCGAAACACTCAACTCAAACCGGGCCAGCATCCCGTCCCAGCCCTCGATCTGAACGATCGGGCAATCTGACGTCGACAGATTGAAATCTTTCAATGCCAGAGCCTCAACCATGCAGCCGCTCTCCTTTCGGATCCAGAAAGACGGGCGAGACGATGCGGGCGCGAACGGTTTCAGCCTTCATCGGATAGGTGGCGAGGACTTCGCTTCCCTCGACCGCGACATCGCCTGCCAGCAGGGCAAGGCCGACATAACGGCCGTGCTCCGGGCTGAACGTGACTGAGGTTATCCGGCCGCGTCCATGCCCTGCAACGGTATCGTCGGGCATGAACAATATCGCGCCGCCACGCAGGCGCTTGCCTTCCTCAGTGCATTCCAGTCCGACAAGTCGCTGGCGGTTGGGCGCCTGAAAGGCCGGACGCCGCCGCAAGACATCACCAACGAATCCGGTGCGCTTTCCGATCATGCGGCCAAGGCCGAGATCGTCGAGCGCGGTACGGCCATCGATCTCGGGTCCGGCGACATGGCCCTTTTCGACCCGCAGCGCCCCGAGCGCTTCGATCCCGTAGGGTCTCAGGCCGAAGGGCGCGGCGGCCTCAAGCAAATGGTGCCAGACCTTCCCGCCGGCAGTTGCGCCGACATAGATCTCGTAGGCGCGCTCGCCGGAATAGCTGAGCCTCATGATGCGCAATGCCCGGCCGTCAAACTCCGCTTCGGCAAGGCCCATATGCGGCAGCGCATCGTTCGAGACGTCGATCTCCGGAAAGGCGGCGGCAAGGATATCGCGGCTCCTCGGTCCGGCGACCGACATCGCTGCCCATTCGTCGCTGACGGAGGTGACGGAGGTGCGCAGGTCCGGCCACGCGGTGTCGAGCAGGAATTCCAGCCGCGACAGGACATCGGCCGCCTTGGCGGTCGAGGTGGTCATGAAGAAGCGGTTTTCCGAGAGCCGCGTGGTCGTGCCGTCGTCGAAGACGATGCCGTCATCGCGCAGCATGACGCCGTAGCGGGCGCGGCCGACCGGCAGCTTGGCAAAGCCGTTGGCATAGACCCGGTCGAGGAAAATGGCCGCGTCTGGGCCTTGCACGTCGACCTTGCCGAGGGTGGAAATATCCATCAGACCCGCGGCGCCGCGCACCATGCGCATCTCGGCGACATAGGCCTCATTCACGTCGCGGCCGGCGGCGCGATAGAAATACGGACGCATCCACAGCCCCACCTCGAGCATCTCTGCGCCATTCGCCATATGCCAGTCGTGCATCGGCGTGCGGCGAACCGGCTTGAAATGGTGACCAACGGCGCGGCCGGCGAGCGCGCCGATAGCGATCGGCGCGTAGGGCGGACGAAAGGTCGTTGTTCCGGTTTGCGGGATCGTCGCCTGGCGCAACGCCGCCATGGCCGACAGCGCGGCGAAATTGCTGGTCTTGCCCTGGTCGGTCCCCATACCGAGCGTGGTGTAGCGCTTCAGGTGCTCGACCGATTCATAACCCTCGCGATACGCCAGTTCGATGTCCTTGCTGGTCACATCCATCTGGAAATCGACAAAGGCCTTTCCGCGGCCGACGAAGGGGATTGCACGGAACGCGTTGGCCGCGGCTTCGCCGAGATCGAGCCTCGCAGGGGCCGGTGCGGCTCGAGATTTTCCGCAGAAGGCCGCAGCTTTGATGCCGGCACGGTGGCCGCCGTCGGTGCCATCGGCGGTCGAGAAGCAGCCAATCATCGCGCCCGCGCCAAAGTGGCCTGCCGGAAAGGCGCCGGGGATGAAGCCGTCCATGTCGTCGCGATAGATAGGCTTGACCCCGAGATGCGAGGTGAGATGCACGGTCGGTGACCAGCCGCCGGACACGCAGACGAGGTCGCACGCAATCTCCGAATTGCCGCGCGGCCCGGCAAGCTTCGCGGCCTTGACCTCATGGCCGCCACGCAGGTCGGCGATTTGGGTCCCGGCCCGGATCGCTATGTTCAGGCGCCTGGCTTCCTCCGCCAGATCGGCAGGTGAGGCGCTGCGCTGATCCGCGATGGTCACTTGCGCACCGGCGGCGGCGAGATCGATGGCGGTGAGATAGGCGCCGTCATTCGCGGCAGCGACCAGGATATTCTTGCCCGGCAGGACGGCGAAGCGATTGAGGTAGATCCGGGCGGCCGATGCCAGCATGACACCCGGCCGGTCATTGTTGGAGAAGACCAGCGGCCGCTCGATGGCACCGGTGGCAAAGACGACTGCGCGGGCGCGAAGCATGGTGAAGACCTGCCGCGGAGCGCCTTGCGCGGTCGGATCATCGTTTCGTTCGATCAGCGCCAGGGTGTTGCCGTCATAGGCGCCGAACGCCATCGTCTTGCGCAGCACCGTGACGTTGGACAGGCCTGCCAGTTCGGTCTCGACCGCCTTCAGCCACGCTGCCGCCTCGCCATCGGAACGCTCCGAAAGAAGCTGGCCGCCGAGCAGGAAATCCTGCTCGATCAGCGCAACGCTTGCGCCTGCGTATGCCGCGGCGCGAGCCGCCGAGAGGCCGGCAGGGCCGCCGCCGACAATGGCAATATCGGCAAATGCGTGACGCACCTCGTAGCGATCGGGATCGGGCTCCGTGCCGGCCCGGCCCAGGCCTGCCGCCCGGCGGATAAAATGCTCATAGAACATCCAGGCGCGCCGCGTCGGTCCCATGAAGGTCTTGTAGTAGAAGCCGGCCGAAAGGAACGGCGCAAACAGCCCGTTGATGCTCTGCAGGTCGAACGCAAGTGACGGCCAGCGGTTCTGGCTTTCGGCAGACATGCCTTCCGCCAGTTCGAGCGTGGTGGCCGGCAGGTTCGGTTCGCGCCGTCCCCCACTCCCGAGGGTGACCAGAGCGTTCGGTTCTTCGGGGCCGGCCGAGAAGATGCCGCGCGGTCGGTGATATTTGAAGCTACGTCCGGTGAGTGTGATCCCGTTGGCCAGCAAAGCCGAAGCCAGCGTGTCGCCTTGGTAGCCGTTCAGCGTGCGGCCATCGAAGCTGAAGCCAATCGGTTGCGCACGATCGATGCGGCCGCCTGCTGGCAAACGTCTGTCATTCGAGTTCATGCTTCTATGTCCTGGCGAAACCGACGGAGAGGATGGAATGGTCGCTGGTGTCGCGCTCGACGACCAGCCATTGCCGGCAGCCGGTCACGTGCTGCCAGAACTCGCTGTGCTGCCCGGGCGGGTTTTTGCGCACATAAACATAGTGGTACCAGGCCTCCGGGTCCGGATCGTCATGCCGCGGACGCGTGACCGAAGCGTCGCCGCCATAGCGGAACTCATCATGGTCGCGCGGGCCGCAGCACGGACATTCGATGCGAAGCATTTCGCTGCTCCCTATTGCAGCCAGGCCGAGGGACCGGCACCGGCCTCGTCGAGTGTGTGGCCGGTGCGGAAACGGTCGAGCCCGTAAGCGGCGATCAGCGGATGCGGTTTGCCGGTCGCCAGCGTGTGTGCAAAACACCAGCCCGAAGCTGGTGTCGCCTTGAAGCCGCCATAGCACCAGCCGCCGTTGAGATAGAGCCCGTCGATCGGCGTCGGGCAGATGATCGGGCTGGCGTCGGGCGTCATGTCCATGACGCCGCCCCAATGGCGCAGCAGCCTGACGCGCGAGATGCAGGGCATCAGCGCGATCGCGGCCTCCGCCACCTCGCGCACGACGCCGAGATTGCCGCGCTGGGCATAGGAGTTGTAACCGTCGAGATTGCCGCCGAAGACAAGCCCGCCCTTGTCGGATTGGCTGACATAGAAATGATCGGCGCCATAGGCGACGACATGGTCGACCAGCGGCTTCAGCGGCTCGGTGACGAAAGCCTGGAGCACATGGCTTTCGATCGGCAATTCCAGGCCTGCCTTCCGTCCGAGCACCGACGTATGACCGGCAACGGCGAGGCCGACCATGCCGGCGCCGATCCGGCCCTTGCTCGTCTCGACGCCGATGATCCTGTCGCCATCGCGGACAAAACCGGTTACTTCGCAGTTCTGGATGATGTCGACGCCATGACCATCGGCGGCGCGCGCATAACCCCAGGCGACGGCATCGTGGCGGGCGGTGCCGGCGCGACCCTGCAGGATGGCGCCATATATCGGAAATCGCGCCGTGTCGGAGAAATCGAGATAGGGCACCAGCCGCCGCACTGCATCGCGGTCGAGTATGTCGGCATCGATGCCGTTCAGCCGCATGATGTTGGCGCGATGACTGAAAGTGTCGAGCTGGTCCGCGGAATGGGCGGTGACGATCTGGCCGCGCTGCGAAAACATGACGTTGAAATTCAGCGCCTGCGACAGGCCTTCCCACAGCTTGACCGAGAATTCGTAGAATTGGGTGTTGCCGTCGAGCAGGTAGTTGGAGCGGATGACGGTGGTGTTGCGGCCGACATTGCCGCCGCCGACATAGCCCTTCTCCAGCACGGCGACATTGCGGATGGCGTGGTTCTCGGCGAGATAGAAGGCCGTGGCCAGCCCATGTCCGCCACCGCCGACGATGATCACGTCGTAAGCCGGCTTCGGCTCCGCCGCGCGCCAGGCGCGCTGCCAGTTCTTCTGGCCGGAGAGGCCATTGCGGAAAATCGAGAACGCAGAATAGCGCGACATGTTCATGGTCTAGCGAACGATCGAACCGGCCGGGGTGCGCGTCAGCACTTCAGCGCCTGCGTCGGTCAGCAGCACCGTGTTTGACATGAAATGGTCGCCGCGGCCGGTGCCCATCAGCCAGGACAGGATGTGAAAGCTCATGCCAGTCTCGATTTCGAGATCGGAATCGTGCCTGAGGCCGGTCACCGAATTGCCGCCGGTCCAGGATGGCGGCTGGCCAATGCCGACCAGATACCCGCAATGATGGCGACGATAGTGCGAGAGACCGGCTTCGTCGGCGACGTCTTGCCAGGCGGCATAGACGTCGCGCGCTCTGACGCCAGGTCTGAGCGCCTTGACGACGGCATCGAATGCCTTGGCCGTCACCTCGGCCATCGCCGCGTCTTGATCCTTGGTGCTGCCAATACGGATCAGCCGGCCAAGCGGCGCATGATAGCGCGAGACGCAGCCGGAGAGTTCGACGAAGACAGGCTCGCCGGTGCGGTAGATGCCGTCGCCCCAGGTCGTGTGTTCTTCCCCGAGCCTGGCGGCCGGACGAATGAACGGGCCGAAGCCCGGCGCGTGGCCCCCGGCGCGGATCATCGCCGCCACGCATTGGGCGGCGACCTCCTGCTCGGCGGCGCCGGCGGAGATTGCCGCGATGGCCGCACCTGCAGCAGCGTCCGTAACCTTGGCGGCGCGGCGCATCAGCACCTGTTCCTCGGCACTCTTCACCAGCCGCATCCTGTCGACGAGCCCGGAAACGTCGCTCCACCTGGCGTCGGCCCGCGCCTCGAGCCTCAAGGCGAGGCCATGGCTCAGACCCGCCGTCCAGTTTTCGAGGCCGATCTGTTTGCCTGCCAGGCCAAGCTCAAAAATGAGGCGCGCGGCCAGATCGGCAGCGGTTTCGCTGTCGGAATGACCGCGGAAATCCGCCGCCTTCACCTGGTTCTCTATCGTCACCTTTTCCATTGACCGGGTGACCAGAACCGGTCGACCGTCGAGTGGGACAATCAAGAGGTGTGGCGCGAAATAGCCCCAATGGTCGAGGCCGGTGAGGTAGAAGATATTCTCAGGCGAAGCGAAGATAGCGGCATCAAGCCCGCGTTCTGCCAGCGCCGTGGACACCTTCGACAGGCGGCCGGCGATTTCGGCTTCGGAAAAGGGATTGCGGTCCATTGGGTATCCTTGAAGTTACCGGCTCTTGGGCTGGTGGTCAGTCAATGACGATGAGATCGCGGGTCACGTCGCACAGCCGTTCGCCGCCGCCTTCGGTAACGACGAAGGATTCGGAAATGGCGACGCCGAAATCGTCGAGCCATACGCCGGCCATGAAGTGGAAGCACATACCGGGCTGCAGTTCGGTCTTGTCGCCAGGCCTCAGGCTTGCGGTGCGTTCGCCCCAATCCGGCGGATAGGCGAGGCCGACAGGATAGCCGACGCGGCTTTCCTTCTTCAGCCCGTTTCTGCGCAGCACCGCCTGCCAGGCGGCCTCGACCTCTTCGGCAGTGTTGCCGGGCCGTGCCAGATCGAGGCCCGCATCGACCCCTTCGACGATCGCCTTTGCCATATCGGAGAGGGCGGTCGGCGGCTTGCCGAAATGCACCGTCCGGGTTAGCGCCGCGTGATAGCGCCGTCGCACACCGGCGATCTCGATGATGGCCAGCCCGCTGTCCGGAAGAGGCGCGTCCGACCAGGTCAGATGCGGTGTGCTCGTGCCTTCGCCTACCGGCATCAGCGGGCAGATTGCTGCGTAGTCGCCGCCGACGCCTGGCAGGCCCATGATCTGGGCATGATAGATTTCCGCGATCACTTGGTTCTGCGGCACGCCCGGTCGCATCTTTTCGACCGCGCGGTTCATGGCATTGTCGCAGATCGCGCCGGCTTCACGGATCAGCACCAGTTCGGCCTCCGATTTTACCAGCCGCGCCCAGTTGACGAGGTCGTGATTGTTGCCGAAACGCGCCGCGGGCAGGCCGCCGACAAGATGGGCATGACAGCGCGCCGTGTAGTAGTGCGCGTCCATCTCGACGCCGATGCGCGCCTGTTCCCATCCGCGTGCCCGGATCAGGCTGGCGAGTTCGTCATACGGATGCTCGATAGGCTGCTGTACCAGCCGCTCGGAGAACGCGACGATGTTTTCTTCGGGCAGGCCGGTGGTCAAGCGGGCGCTCCTGGCGTCCTGCGCCCTGCCGAACCAGATCGGCAGATTTTCCTCCAGGTGGACGAGCACGCATTGCGGCACGTAGAAGGACCATCCGTCGTAGCCAGTAAGCCAGCACATGTTTGCGGGATCCTGGCAGACGATGAGATCGAAGCCGGCCTTCTCCATGCGCCGCTTCACGCCCGTCAGGCGCTGCGCGTATTCCGTCTTCGTGAAATTGGCTGACCTGCTCAAAACTTGTCCCCGTGACCATCGTGATCGATTGCAAGTCCGCCGCTACATTTCGAGGCAGATACCTCTAATTGTGCACAACTAGCAATCAATCCAGCCACACATTCGGGCTGACATCGGTGATTTTCCAGATTCGTACAGGGTGTCTTGCGATATGTCCAGATGAGTTGTATACGTCTTACATGTTCGATGTGACGATGGAGAAACGTCCTTCGAGCCAGTAAGCTCATCCAAAAAAGAAAAGGGGAATGCATGCTCATGTCACAGATATCTCGCCGCACGGCCATGAAGACGGCTGCCTGCCTTGCGCTCGTCGCGACTATGTTCACGGCGCTTCCGGCTCAGGCCGAAACGACCCTCGAACGCGCCAAGAAGGACGGCTACATCCGCGTCGGTTTCGCCAATGAGGCGCCGTTCGGGTTCGCAACGCCTGACGGCAAATTGACCGGCGAAGCGCCCGAGGTCGCCAAGGCTGTGCTCGCCAAGATGGGCATTTCGCAGGTGGACGGCGTGCTGACCGAATTCGGGTCGCTCATACCTGGCCTGAAGGCTGGGAGATTTGACATCATCGCTGCCGGCATGTTCATCAATCCAAAGCGTTGCGCGGAGATCAATTTCTCCGAACCGTCCTATGGTATCGGTCAGGCCATGCTGGTGGCGAAGGGCAACCCGAAGGGCATAAAGGATTATTCGAGCGTCAAGGACAATCCCGATCTCAAGCTTGCGGTGATGGCGGGCGCGGTCGAGGGTGGATACGCCAAGGATGCAGGTGTCGCGCCAGGGCAGATCGTCGCTTTGCCTGACCAGTCCAGTCTCGTTGCCGCCGTCCAGGCAGGGCGCGCCGACGCCGCCGCGCTTACCGCATTGTCGATCGCCGATATGGCCAAGAAGGCCGATGGCGTCGAATCGACCAAGCCCTTCGGCGAAGTTGCCGGCAAGTCGGTGAAGGGGCACGGCGGCTTCGGCTTCCGCAAGGAGGACACCGATCTCCAGGAAGCGTTCAATGCCGAACTGAAGAAATTCATCGGCTCACCGGAGCACATTGCGCTGGTCGAACCACTCGGCTTCGGTAAGGATTATCTGCCGAACAAGACCACCGCGCAGCTCTGCAAGGGCGAATAAGTTCCCAACTGCTGGGCGGCGTGAAAGCGCCGCCCCTTTTTTTGCTCGGAGAAGCAGATGGGAATCCGCACGCTCGTTGCCATGCTGGTTGTCTCGCTGGCCATGATCGCCGTGCTTGCAACGCAGGCAACATACAGGCTGTTCCTGCCGGGGCTGTTGCAGGGCGCCGTCCTGACAATGGAGATCGCCATCCTGGGCAGCCTGCTGGCGGTCATCATGGGCGTGCTCGCCGCCTTGGCACGTATGTATGGCCCGGCGCCGCTTAGATGGCTGGCGACGGTCTATGTCGAGATCTTTCGCGGCACCTCGGCGCTGGTGCAATTGTTCTGGCTATTTTTTGTGCTGCCGCAATTCGGCGTCACGCTAGACGCATTTCTCGTTGCCGTGCTGGCGCTCGGCCTGAATGTCGGGGCTTACGGATCCGAATGCGTGCGGGGGGCCATCCAGTCAGTCGCGCGCGGCCAGTGGGAAGCGGGAACTGCGCTCAACATGAGCCGCGCGCAGATGCTGCGACGGATCATCCTGCCGCAGGCCTTCATCGCCATGATCCCGCCTTGGGGCAATCTGTTCATCGAGTTGCTGAAGTCGACCGCGCTGGTCTCGCTGATCACCCTGTCGGACCTTGCCTTTAAGGCGCAGCAGATGAACCAGAACACGTTCAAGACCATTCCAATCTTCACGCTGGTGCTGCTGATGTATCTCGCCATGTCGCTCACCGTTTCCATCGGCATGCGGCTGCTCGAAAAGCGGGCCTCGCTCGGCTTGGCGCGAGGGAAGGCAGCATGATCTGGGATTGGAGTTTTGCCCTAGAGATCCTGCCGGTGCTGGCGCGCGCCGCGGTCATCTCGATAGAGGCGACGCTGCTCGGTTTCGCCATCGCGGCCTCGCTCGGCCTGGTCCTGGCGGTGATCCGCATCGCCGTGCCGTGGACCGGTTGGACGATCTCGGTGCTGGTCGAGCTGATCCGCTCGACGCCATTGCTCATCCAGATATTCTTCCTCTATTTCGTCTTTCCGAAATTCGGCCTTGTGCTCGACGCGTTCACGGCTGGTGTCATGGCGATTGGTATTCACTATGCCGCCTACTGCTCGGAGGTCTATCGCGCCGGCTTCGACAACATCCATCGTGGTCAATGGGAAGCCTCGATCGCGCTGAATCTCTCGTCCTGGACGACCTTTCGCGACATCATTATCCCGCAGGCCATTCCGCCGATCGTGCCGGCGCTCGGCAACTATCTCGTCGCGCTGTTCAAGGAAACGCCGCTGCTTTCGGCTATCGCCGTGCTGGAACTCATGCAGACAGCCAAGATCATCGGCTCCGAGACTTTCCGCTACACCGAGCCGATTACCCTGGTCGGCCTGTTCTTCCTTGCGATGAGCCTGGTTTCTGCCGCGCTTATTCGTGCCCTCGAACGCCTGCTCAACCGGAGGAACACGCGATGACGGAACAACCGATGGTCCGCTTCGACAATGTTTCCAAACGCTACGGCGCGTTGACCGTTCTCGACGGCTTGAACCTCGAAATCGCGCGCGGCGAGAAGGTCTCCGTCATTGGCCCGTCCGGTTCGGGCAAGACCACCGTGCTGCGCATGCTGATGACGCTGGAGACGATCAATGATGGTGCCATCTGGGTCGAAGGCGAGCCGCTGACGCACATGCAGCAGGGCGGAACGCTTGTGCCTGCCAACCTTGCTCACATCCGTCGCATCCGGGCAAAGATCGGTATGGTCTTCCAGTCCTTCAATCTGTTCCCCCACATGACGGCGATGGCAAATTGCATCGAGGCGCCGATAACCGTGCTTGGCATGAAAAGGACGGATGCCGAGGCGCGGGCGGCCGAGCTTCTCGACATGGTTGGGCTGTCGCAGAAGAAGGATCATTACCCTTCCCAGCTTTCCGGTGGCCAGCAACAGCGCGTCGCCATCGCCAGGGCGTTGGCGATGCGACCCAAGATAATGCTGTTCGACGAGGTGACCTCGGCGCTTGATCCGGAACTTGTCGGCGAAGTGCTGCAAGTGATAAGGCAAATCGGCCGCGAGCATGATTTGACGATGCTCATGGTCACGCACCAGATGGGCTTCGCCAAGGAATTTTCCGATCGCGTCTGCTTCTTCTACCAAGGCAAGATATGCGAGCAGGGACCGCCAGGCGAGCTGTTCGGTGCCCCTAAGAACGAGCGGACGCGGCAATTCCTGCATGCTGTCCTGGAGGCTGGATGACACTGGAGACGGATGCCTCGGTCACCACGGCGATCCTGGAGGCGCCGCGGCCGCTTTCGGCGCGGGAACGGTTCGAGCGTATCTACCGGATCCTGCGAGACCGCATCTGCCTGCTCGACTACCCGCCGGGAAGCCGGCTCTCCGAGGAAGAACTCGCCCAGGAATTCCAGATCAGCCGCACGCCGGTCCGTCGCGTGCTGGCACGTCTTGAGTCCGAAGGTCTGGTTCAATCCGTGCACGGCGTCGGCACCATAGTCACCGATGTCGACATCGAGGAACTGCAGCAGGTCTATCACTTGCGCCTCGAATTGGCGCTTCTGGTCGGCAAGCTTTCGCCGATCCCGCGGACGGCGGCCGACCTGGATCGAATCCGGACGCTCATCGCGCGCTGTGATTCCGACATGCTCAATCCGGATCAGCGGGCTTTCCTGCAGCTGAACATGGACTTCTTTTCTGAACTGACCGCCATGACCGGGAACCAGCCATTGCGCGAGATCAGCGAGAGACTTTATTTCCAGGTGGCGCGTGTCGTCCTGAAGATGATGCCTCAACTAGGACTTGTGGAAGAGTTCACGGCGTTTCGACGTGAGATGGAGGAAGTCCTGGCCGCAGCGGAGATCGGCGACTGGGAGTCGATCGGGCACATCAGGCGCGCGCATATCTCAATGAGCTTCAGACGCATGATGCGGCATGGGGATCATGCCAAGGACACGAACAGCGATCGCTTGGTACGGCAAGAAGAATAGTTTCTTTGCCCGAAGTTGGAAACGCTATTGGCGGATATCGTTGAAGGTGGCCAGCACCAGGCCGGTTGGGCCGGCGCCTACGATCAGAACGTCACTGCGGGTCATGGCTTTCTCCCTGGCGGCGATTGCAGTCGGGCGGTTTCAGCTCAGCAACACCCAAATATGGCCCCAGGAGTGACGGACAATGGCACTGGATCGGTTTCTGCCGTCCCATCGAGGGCATAGGCTGGCGGAGGAACGTCGTCCCGACGCGCAACGACCTGCTTGCCGATCGGCGAACATGCCTCCAAATAAACGGCCTGAAGAATCAAAGCCCGTGCTATAAAAGCAGAGACGGCAAAACTCCCAGGAGGAGCGCGCATTGGCGCTGAAGAACAAACCGGTCCCGCGTGAGCCATTGCCTGACGCCGACGTCCACTCGGAAGGGTTCCGGCAGACGCGCGAAGCGCGCCGCAGCGCACTTGTCGAGGACTATGTCGAACTGATCGCCGACCTGATCGAGGACGGCAACGAGGCGCGCCAAGTCGACATTGCGGCTAGGCTCGGCGTCGCCCAGCCGACAGTGGCCAAGATGCTGACCAGGTTGTGCGCCGACGGGCTGGTGTCGAGAAAACCCTATCGCGGTGTGTTCCTGACCGAGGCCGGCCGCAAGGTTGCCGAGGAGAGCCGCATCCGTCACCAGACGGTGGAAGCCTTCCTGCGCTCGCTCGGCGTCAGCGCCGAGACGGCGCGCATCGATGCCGAGGGCATCGAGCACCATGTCAGCGCCGAGACGCTGGAGGCGTTTCGCAAGGCGATGACGGTGGGCTGAGCCTGGTGGGGCGACTTCCTCGGACGGACCAGCGGGCGGGAACCGCCTGACCACACCGCACGTTGCTTCCGAGATCGCGCGATTGTCGCGCCAGGGAGAAGACGATGGGCGTCGAACAAGCACCGACCGCGAAGGGCAAGCAGGCGGCGAAGGGATTGAAGCAGGCTGCGGCCAGAGATGAGCGCAAGACGGAAGCCGAGACAGGCCACCCCTTGAAGAAGGGAGCGGAGCGGTTCGAGGAACGTTCGAAAAGCTCCGACGGCAAGAGCGCCGGCGCCAAGCAAAAAGACTGAGCACTCTGCTGTTACGGCTATACCGGCCGCGCGGGTGGAGACCAAGTGGCTTATGATGGCTGGGTAGCGCCATCTGGACAGCGAGTCCTAGGAGTCGCATCCTCTTCTTGGGAGAAGGGGAAGGCTTGCAATGACCAGCAAAGTCAGGGCTATCCCAGTTTACACTGCCAAGGATTATCCTCGTATCCGCCAGCTTGCCGGCGCCGATGACATGCCGGCGACTTGGGAAGAGTGGCATACGGGTTTTGAAGCTTCCAAGGCGGAGAGACTCCACCGACGCGACTTCACCCATGCCAAAGTCCTCGTCAGGCCTGGCAAATTCAAAGCGTGGCTAGACGAAAACTCATTTTCGGCCACGGAGCATACGAGACAGCTCTACGCTCAGGAGCGCCTGGACTCAAAACGGGCAAGGGAGGAAGGGCGCCGCGAGTTGGAGCAAATGCTAATCGTCTCACAACGGCAACTGCTATCCTATTATCGGCCGCCATCGCCACGCGTGGTGCACCACGAGCCCTTCCCCAAAGGCCCGATCGGCTTGATCTATGCGGCCATAGGCGGCTTGTCTCTCGCGTGGCTGGCTCATCGTTGGCTTGGTTGAACATAGTCCCGCATGCGATCTCGTGAAGCGCCGGCTAGTTTGCAGATTTCAAACTGATGCACTACCGAAAAATGCTGTGACTTGGCGCAACCATTGGGATAATTGTTTGTTGGGTTGGGCCGGCCATACCGGAACAACGCGAAGTTCGCAGTGCGAGGAGTTGCCATGCTCTGGAGGGGTCGTCGTCAGAGTGACAATGTCGAGGACGACCGCGGCGACAGCGGCTCCGGCGGCGGGCTTGACGGCGGCGGCCCCGGCCAGTTCCGCATCCCCATCGGCGGCGGCGCGGGCGGTGGCGGCATGTCGCTCTCGGGCCTCATCATCTTCGCGGTTGTCGCGCTCATTGCCTGGGGTGTTTTCGGCATCAATCCCCTGCAACTCCTGAACGGGGACGGCGGCGCGCTGCTGCCGGGCGGCGGTGGCCAGATATCGGACAACAGCGGCGGCAACGGCGCCGCGCCCGCCAATGACGAGATGAAGCAGTTCGTGGCGACCGTCTTGGCCGAGACCGAAGACACCTGGACCGGCATTTTCAAGTCGCAAGGCCTGACCTATGAGGATCCCAAGCTGGTGCTGTTTTCCAGCCAAATCCGCTCGGCCTGCGGCTTCGCTTCCTCGGCGGCTGGTCCGTTCTACTGCCCCGGCGACCACAAGGTCTATCTCGACATGACCTTCTTCCAGCAGCTCGACCAGCAGTTCGGCGCCTCCGGTGAATTCGCCCGCGCCTATGTGATCGCGCATGAGGTCGGCCACCATGTGCAGAACCTCACCGGCATCATGTCCAAGTTCAACCAGATGCGGCAGGGCATGAGCGAAGCCGATGCCAACCAGCTGTCGGTGCGTATCGAGCTGCAGGCCGACTGCTTCGCCGGCGTGTGGGCCCACTACACCGCGCAGAAGGGCATTCTGGAACCGGGCGATTTCGAAAGCGCGCTGAATGCCGCCAAGCAGATCGGCGACGACACGCTGCAGAAGAAGATGCAGGGTTATGTCGTGCCGGAAAGCTTCAATCATGGCACCTCCCAGCAGCGGCAGACCTGGCTGGCGCGCGGTTACAAAAACGGCAAACTGTCGGACTGCAACACGATGAGCGGCCCGCTCTGAGCACTGATTCCACGGCGATACAATGACGGAAATGACGCCGTCAGGGAGTGTCAGGATCAAAGCTTCCTGCCTGTTCCCTCATTGTTCCTTTCGGCGGGCTCGCCTATAAGGTGCGTCCGCCCCGCCCAGGGCGATCAGAGGAGCTTGACCCGTCATGATCGACCCCAAAACCGCCAAGCGGGGCCTTGCGCTCGTTTTCACCACGCTGCTGCTCGACATTATCGGCTTCGGTATCATCATGCCGGTGCTGCCGGCCTATCTGCAGGAACTGTCCGGCGTCAGCATCAGCGGCGCGGCGATCGAGGGCGGCTGGCTGTTCTTCGTCTATGCCGCCATGCAGTTCTTCTTCGCGCCCATCATGGGCGGTCTGAGCGACCGGTTCGGCCGCAGGCCGATCCTGCTCGCCTCGGTGCTGACCTTCTCCATCGACAATCTGATCTGCGCGGTCGCCTGGTCCTTTCCGATGCTGTTCATCGGCCGCGTGCTGGCCGGCATTTCAGGCGCCAGCTATTCGACGACGTCGGCCTTCATCGCCGACATCTCCAACGATGAGAACCGGGCCAAGAATTTCGGCCTGCTCGGCATCGCCTTCGGCGTCGGCTTCGTCATCGGACCGGTGCTGGGCGGGCTGCTCGGCACGTTCGGGCCGCGCGTGCCGTTCTATTTCGCCGCCGGACTCGCCTTCGTCAATTTCCTGATCGCGATGTTCTTCCTGCCGGAAACGCTCGATGAAAGGCACCGCCGCCGCTTCGAGTGGAGGCGCGCCAACCCGGTCGGCACGCTGCTGCAGATGCGCCAATATCAGGGCATCGGCTGGATCGGGCTCGTCTTCTTCCTGATGACGCTCGGCCACATGATGTATCCGGCCGTCTGGTCGTTCGTCTCAAATTATCGTTATGGCTGGAGTGAGCAACAGATCGGCTTCTCGCTTGGCGCTTTCGGCTTGTGCGGTGCCATCATCATGGGCACCGTCCTTCCGCGCGTGATCGCGAGGCTTGGCGAGTGGAAGACAGCAGTGATCGGCCTGACCTTCACGGCGGCCAGCGCCTTCGGCTATGCCTTCGCCACGCAGGGCTGGATGATCTATGCGGTGATCGTAGCCGGTTGCCTGGAGGCCTTGGCCGATCCGCCGCTCAGGAGCCTCGCCGCCGCCAAGGTGCCACCTTCGGCGCAAGGCGAACTGCAGGGCGCGATGACCTCGATCTTCTCGATCACCTCAATCATAACGCCGCTGCTTTACACGGCCATCTTCTCCTGGTTCACCGGGCCCAGCGCACCCGTGACTTTCGGTGGCGCGCCCTATCTGGTCGGAGCGTGCTTCCTGGTGCTGGCGCTCATCGTCTTCGTCACCAAGGTGGCGAGGCCGGCAGCGGCCAGGACCGTTACGACCGACGTCGCCGAAGACGGAGCGCAGGTATGAGCCATGACAGCCGCATCGCTGACCAAGGTTGGAGTGTCGCTGTCGCGGCTGGTCTTCGGCGCCTGGCGCCTGCTCGATGGCTGCGCCCGCCCGGATGCCGATCAAGTCGCCCGGCTGATTGGCACCGCATCGATGCCGGCGATCTCGCCACCGTCGCCATCGCTTGGCTGCTGTTCTCCGGCCCGGCTGGTTCCGGTACTCGGTCCAATGAAGCGGGAAGGGTTGGCCGCCATGGTCAAGGCGCTGGCAATCAGCCTCGACCGCCAGCAATGGTTTGCCATACTGGAGGCGAGTGAAGGCCGGCCGGTGGCGTGAGGTCGGAAATCAGGATTCAAGCCATTCGCCAGGGACATCCAACGCCTTTGCCAGCATCGCCGTGGTTTGCGCAGACGGTTTGCGGCGATTGGATTCGATATCCGACAGGAAGCCCTGACTGACACCGATGGCATTCGCCAACTCGGCTTGTGTCAGCTTGCGCCAATTGCGGAGCGCCTTGAGGCGGCCGGAGCCTCGCAAAATATCCATGGTCACATCGGCGGGCAGGGCTTTTTCCGTTTTGAGATCAGCTTTCCGTTCGTCGTAGATGGCGACATCCGCTGCGTCTTCGAGGGCTTCTTCGGCGGCATGCAGCAAGGCCTCGTAGTCAGCCTTCGGGATAACGACCAGTTCTTCGCCGGTTGAAGTCTTTATGATTTGCGGGGCGTTCATGGCATTCTGTCCTATGGCCGGCTGTAAGTCGTCGTTTCACGCTTGCCGATGTAGACTGCAAGGATCGTGATGCGATCTTCATCGAATATGACGCGGTAGCGGCCAATCCACAGCCTGTAACCGCCCCTGCCGGAAAGACGCTTTACATCTCCACGGCCGCTGACTGCGTTGGCGATCAAACCTTCGGAGACCTGCTCGCGGACGTCAGCGGGCAGGTTGTCGAGATCGCGAGCCGCCGATACCGAAAGGATAATCGTCTTCACAACAGCGGTATCGCAGATTTATCGTTTTGTATTAAGCGATATTATCGCTTGTTGGTATTAAGCGATATTATCGCTTGTTGCCGATCCAGGAAAGATCAGGCCCGCTCGGCCAGCAACTCCTCGCCGCGCTTTTCGCGGATCAGGTTGACGAAGCGGCGGAACAGATAGTGGGAATCCTGCGGGCCGGGCGAGGCTTCGGGATGATGCTGGACAGAGAACACCGGGCGGCCGGTGAGCGCGATGCCGCAGTTCGAGCCGTCGAACAGCGAGACGTGGGTTTCCTCGACGCCTGATGGCAGCGAGTCCGCGTCGACGGCGAAGCCGTGGTTCATCGAGACGATCTCGACCTTGCCGGTGGTGTGGTCCTTGACCGGATGATTGGCGCCATGATGGCCCTGGTGCATCTTGGCGGTCTTGCCGCCCAGCGCCAGTGCCAGCATCTGATGGCCGAGACAGATGCCGAACACCGGAATGTCGGTCTTGAGCAAGTCCTGGATGACCGGCACGGCATAGTCGCCGGTGGCTTCCGGGTCGCCGGGACCGTTGGAGAGGAAGATGCCATCCGGCTGCATGGCCAGGATTTCTTCCGAACCAGTCTTGGCCGGAACCACCGTGACCTTGGCGCCGAGACCCGCGAGCAGGCGCAATATGTTGCGCTTGACGCCATAGTCGATGGCAACGACATGCATTGTCGGCGCGTCCTGCTCGGCAAAACCCTCGTTCCACACCCAAGGCGTCTCGCGCCAGACCGAGGACTGGCCCGAGGTGACCTCCTTGGCGAGATCGAGCCCGATCAGGCCCGACCATGCGGCGGCGCGCCGCTTCAGATCGTCGAGGTCGAAGACGCCGTCGGGCGCATGCGCGATAACGGCGTTGGGCATGCCCTTTTCGCGGATCAGCGCGGTGAGCGCCCTCGTGTCGATGCCCGACAGCGCGACGATGCCGCGCTTCTTCAGCCACTGGTCGAGATGGCCGGCGGCGCGGTAGTTGGACGGGTTGGTGACATCGGCCTTGAACACGGCGCCGACTGCGCCGGCGCGGGCGGCCGGATTGAGGTCCTCGATGTCCTCGCCATTGGTGCCGATATTGCCGATATGCGGGAAGGTGAAGGTGACGATCTGGCCGGCATAGGAGGGATCGGTGAGGATCTCCTCATAGCCGGTGAGCGCCGTGTTGAAGCAGACTTCGGCGACGGCGGAGCCGGTGGCGCCGAGACCGCGGCCCTCGATGACGGTGCCGTCGGCCAGCACCAGAAGGGCGGTCGGCTTTTCGGTGGCCCAGGCGGGCGTCATCTCGGCCATGTCGGCACTCCTATCAGGCTGCGCGCTTCCATAGGCCCAGCCGGCCATCCGCGCAGCAAATGGCGCGGAGCGGCGAATTCGCGGCCTCCACGCACCCAAGCTTCAGTTCATGCAAGGCCCAGTACATAGGGGAAGGGGGCAGGCCGGTCAATGACGATGCGGATTGCGGCTCCGAATTATTTCATTGAGTAATATCATAGGCTTGCCCCGCCACATCAGGATTTGCGTTGGCCTGCCCTCGGCGCTATTGTCCGCGCCGACCGAAGGAGAAAGCACAATGCGCGCGAAAATCGCCGAATCCCTGAAGAGCGCGATGAAGGCGCAGGACAAGCACCGGCTGCCGACATTGCGGCTGATCCAGGCCGCCATCCACGATCGCGACATCGCCAATCGCGGCGCCGGCAAGGAGCCGGCCAGCGACGAGGAGATCCTGCAGATACTGGCCAAGATGGTGAAGCAGCGCGAGGAATCGGCCAAGGCTTTCGAGGACGGCAAGCGGCCGGAACTGGCCGCGCAGGAGCGTGGCGAAATGGAGATCATCCGTGATTTCCTGCCGACGCAGCTCGACGATGCGGCGATCACGGCCGCGGCGCGCGAAGCGATTGCCGCGACCGGTGCCGCCAGCCAGAAGGACATGGGCAAGGTGATCGCCGCGCTGAAGCAGAAATATGCCGGCCAGATGGATTTCGGCAAGGCAAGCGGCATCGTCAAAGGCCTGTTGCAGTAGGCCTTTCCGGCCACGACGGCGCCGATCGAACGGCTTCACGGCTCCTTGCAGATCGGCAGCGGCTGCGCGGGCGGCGCGGGATGATCCTTCTTGTACTGGGCGATGATCGGCTCGAGGGTTTTGCGCGGCCAGAATTTCGGCGCGCCGATTTCCTTCAGGCAGGACGCGTTCCAATAAGGCCCGTCGCTGGATAGCGAATGGCCCTTTGCCGCCGCCTGCGCGACGGCGGCGATGTCGCGCGATTCCGGATAGATGTAGAGCGTTGTCGGGTTGTCCTTCACCATCGAGATGATCTGCCGCGCGTCCGCCGGCGACCAGCTGGTGCAGCCATTGCTGCGGCCGCCAGCATATTCCACCAGCTTGCCGAACGGCACCAGACCATCATGGTCGGCATAGGAGCTGTTGGGGGTTTTGCGCATGCACATGGTGCGCAGCACCTGCGCCGCGTGGCCGCCGATCACGCGTTGCCTGGCGTTGGCGGCTTCGCCTTCGCCATCGAACTGTATGAAGGTGCGCAGGAAGGCGGCATCCTGTTTGGCGCCGGCGCGATAAAAACCCTTGAAGGATGTCTTCGCCTCGCGGGTCATATAGGCGCCGCCGGCGGTCAACTCCGAATCCATGGCGTTGCCGAAGTTCTTGGAGCACCGCCTGCCGTTTGAGAAATCGACCGTGCCTTTCAGATTGCGGCCGCCGCCATGCCCCGACGCGATGGCATGAAACGACTGACTGGCCTCGCAGATGACATAGTACCGGCGCCCGAGCACGCCATTGCCGAGATCACCGGGACGGGTGGCGTCCATGGCGAAATAACAGGGATTCGTGACAGCGCCCTGGGCCACCTTCTTCAGATAGAGCGCGCGCGCGCGTTCCAGGACCACCTGCGAAATCTGGCCGTCGCTGTCGCCGACATGGGCCTGCAGCCAGGCCGGGAGGGCCGAGGGCGCGGCAAAGGACCGGACCGACGCCATCAAGGCGACGATGATGAGCAGGCCGAAGGCCCCAGCAACACCCAATGGGACAGATCTCAACCGCACCAGACCCATTCTCCTGCCGAACCGTTTTTACTTCGCACGGTGAATCACCGCGGCGATCATAAAATGCCGCGTGACAATCGGCGAGACACATCTTGTTTAGTGTGCCGGGAAACCTGCACGAAGAACCAGGTCGGCGCGCAAAATGTCCATAGGCCGGGATGCTGGCTCAAGGCTTGCGACGCGCGTCTTCGCATCGGCTGGCATTCGCGATCTTCGATCCGCCGATTTTCGACCCGCTGGGATTGGGTTATGATCTGATTCTGGCGTGGCCCACGCCTCCTCCCTCCGCCGGGAAAGCATCAGTTCATGCCGGGCCATCCCATCACCGAACCGACTGTTCGAGCACGAGGCATAAGGAGGGATTGCGAAAACTGCTTGCACCAGGAGGTTTGCGATGAGGCTATCCGCGTCCGTCTATCATCTGAAGCGCCAGGCGAGGCTGTTGTCGCGGGAAGCAAAAATCCCGCTGCATCAGGCGCTTGACCATATTGCGGCACAGGAAGGTTTTGCGAGTTGGAGCCTGCTCGCGGCCAATGGCTCTGAAGCCACACCGGCCGGCAGGCTGTTCTCGCGGTTGGCGCCGGGTGACCTGCTCCTGATCGGTGCACGGCCAGGCCATGGCAAGACCCTGATGAGCCTCGAACTCGCGGTCGAAGCGATGAAGCATGGCCATCGCGGTGTGTTCTTCACGCTGGAATATACGCAGCACGACGTGCTGGAGCGGTTTCGCGCCATCGGGGTCGATCCGGCCCGGTTCGACAAACTGTTCGAGTTCGACAGTTCCGATGCCATCAGCGCCGACTATATCGTCAGGACGTTGCGATCGGCGCCGCGCGGCACCCTGGCGGTCATCGACTATCTGCAACTGCTCGACCAGAAGCGGGAAAACCCGGCCCTGATGGATCAGGTCCGTGCGCTGAAGGCTTTCGCACGCCACAGGGGCGTTATCCTGGTCTTCATCTCGCAGATCGACCGGTCCTACGATCCCTCGACAAAACCGTTTCCCGATATCAGTGACGTCAGATTGCCGAACCCGCTGGACCTGTCGCTGTTCAGCAAGGTGTGTTTCCTGAACAAGGGCGAGATCCGCTTCCAGGCGGCTTGAGCGTTCCACCGGGCAAAGCTATGCCTGGACCATGATCGAGATCGTCAAACCCGCGCTCAAGCATCTGCCGTCCTACAAGGCGGCGCTCGAGCGCGGCTGGTCGCCGGACAATGTGCGGCTGGAGGTTGCGACACGCGAGCAGCTTGCGGCGATAGACGAGGATCCCGTGGCCTTCCTGGCCAGCCTCGACGATCCCGAGGCCAAGGGCCCGCCCATAACCTTGCCCGACGGCAGACAAGTGCCGCGCCTGCCGGGTTTCAGGCGCTGGATCTGGGACGGCGAGGCATCGGGCTCTATCGGTTTTCGCTGGCAGAAGGGCAGGGCGGAACTGCCGTCCCATGTGCTTGGCCATATCGGATATGCGGTGGTGCCGTGGAAACGGCGGCGCGGCTATGCGACCGAGGCGTTGCGGCTGATGCTCGACGAGGCGAGGGCGGTAGGCCTTCCCTATATCGAGATCACCGCCAAGCCGGGCAATCCGGCTTCACACAAGGTGATCCTGGCCAATGGCGGCAAGCTCGTCGAGCGCTTCTTCGAGGATGCCGCCTATGGCGGGGTGGAGAGCCTGCGGTTCCGAATCGATCTGTAGAGCAGCTACCGCTTTTCGGCCTGATCGCGCAGCCAGTCGGCCAGCGACGCGCGTTGCTTGCCGGCCCTGCCGGTGAAGGCGTCGGCGGACAGCATGGAGTTCAGCACCGCCTCGTGCGTGGCGTCCGCCGCCGCCTGGAAAAGCATGTCGATGCGCGCCTCGTTGAGCGCGAGCAGCGGCACCAGATCGCGGGTCTCATCGTGGTCGACCAGATTGCCGGTGCTGAAGGCGATGGCGATGTCGCCGCTGCCATGGCCCCAGAACGAGCCGAGCCTGGCGATGCCGGCTCCGGCGCGGCGCGCCACCCTCTCGAGCTGGCGGTGTTCCAGTGGCACATCCGTCGCCAGCACGACGATGATCGAGCCGCGTTCGGCCTCGACCGGCCGCCTCGGGTCGGGCCGGCGCCCATCGGGCAGAACGAGGTCTCCGGCCCTGCCGAAATTCGACAGGACGAGGACGCCCAGGTGATGGTCTCCGCCAAGCGATATCGTTCTCGACGCCGAGCCGATACCACCCTTAAAGCCGAAGCAGCTCATTCCCGTTCCGGCGCCGACATTGCCCTGTTCGACCGGTCCCTCCTGCGCGTCCGCCAACGCGGCAAGCGCGTGCTCCTCGGTCACCGCCAGCGCCTGGATGTCGTTCAGCGGGCCGTCATTGCACTCGCCGACCACCGGATTGACGGTTCCGGTGGTGCGGCCGATATCCGGATTCTGGCGGACGGCGTCGCGAATCAGCGTCGTGGCGCAGGTTCCGACCGAGAGCGTGTTGGTCAGGAGAATCGGCGTTTCCAAGGTGCCGAGTTCCTGGACCTGCGCCAGGCCGACGGTCTTGCCGAAGCCGTTGATGACATGGCTCGCCGCGGCCACCTTCTTGCGGAACAAATTCCCGCCATGCGGCAGGATGGCCGTCACGCCGGTGTTGATGTCGCCGTTACGCAGCGTGCAGTGGCCGACGCGTATGCCGGGCACGTCGGTGATCGCATTGTGCGTGCCCGTCGGCAATCTGCCGCAGGTCAGGCCGAAATCGCTGGCTCTTCCCATCTCTGCTCCGGTTTCACAAACGGTCCGTGCGGGCCCTGTCGTGGTCATCGGGCACGGCGCGGACGACACGCGGCCAGGGTCGTCGGTTCTGATCTACTCGGCCGCCGCCGGCAGTGGTGGCCTGACGTCGGCGCGGCGTTCCCAAATGTGCGAGGCAACAGCGACGGTGACGGCGATCAGCATGGCAAAAGCGCCGAGCAATGGCAGGCTGCGATAGCCGTAGCCGCCATTGAGCATGGCGGCACCCAGCGATGCGGCCAATGCGATGCCGATATTGAAGCCGGATGGAATGAGCGAGGCGGCGAGACCGGATGCGTCGGCCGTCCAGGCCAGGATGCGGGTCTGGATCGGCGTGCCGATGGCGAAGTTGAGTCCGCCCCAGACGACGATCGCCACGATCATCGGCAAGGGGTAGGGGCTGACGGCGTAGATCACCGCCAGCGTCACCGCCTGCAGGAAGAGCATGGCGATCAGCGAGGGCATCAGCTTCCAGTCGGAAAGCTTGCCGCCAAGGAAGACGCCCAGCGTGGCGCCGACACCGTTGAGCAGCAGCACCCAGGGCACCAGGTTCTCGTCGAGGCCGGTGACCTCCAGCAGGGTCGGCGTGATGTAGGTGAACAGGCCGAACTGGCCGATCATCAGCATCAGCATCAGGATCAGCGAGGTCCAGACCTGTTGGCGCGCCAGCACGCGGGCCTCGCTGGCGAGATCGGCGGGCTTGGCCTGATATCCGGCGGCGCGCGGCAAAAGGGCGGCCATGGCAAGGGTCGCCGCCACGCCCAGCGCCCCCATCACCCAGAAGGTCGCGCGCCAGCCCCAGATATTGCCGATCGCCGTGCCGGCCGGCACGCCGATGACGTTGGAAACGGTGAGGCCCGAGAGGATGACGGCAACGGCCATGCCGCGCTGGTCCTTGCGCACCAGGCCGACCGCGACCACCATGGCGACGCCGAAATAGGCGCCATGCGCGACAGCGACGGCAATACGCAGGAGCAGCATCGAGGTGAAGTCGGGCGCCAGCGCGCAGGCCGCCTGGCCTATGGTGAAGGCAATGGCGAGGCCGAGCAGCAGGGTCTTGCGCGACAGCGACTTGGTGGCGAGCGCCAGCAACGGCCCGCCAATGGCGATGCCGCAGGCATAGCCGGAAACGAGATAGCCGGCGGAGGGGACCGAAACGCCGAGGCCCTGCGCCACCTGCGGCAGCACGCCGGCGATGACGAACTCGGTGGTGCCGAAGGCGAAGGCGGCGATGAACAGGGCAATCAGCGGAAGCGACATGGCCGGAAATGGGATCCTCGAATGCAGGCCTCAAACCACGGATGGGCGTTGCCGGCAATCCAGAATTTTTTGTCGCCGGTTTAGCTTTTCTTGACCGGTTCCGTTGTGTCGGCCAGTGGCGTGGCAACCGGGCGGGGCGGTGCCGGCCGGCAGCGGACGGGCCGCTATGTCGCGTTCCTGCGCCCGTAGGGAATCTTCAGCCACGCTCGCTCGTGAAAATAATAGAGCAGCGATTTGGTGAAGACCTCTGTTACGCCTATGGCGGCCGCGAGCTTGACGCTTCCGGTCACCACCAACGAGATGATTATCGTGTCGACGGTGCCGGTCACGCGCCAGGAAAGCGCCTTGGCGAAACTGCGCGAATGGGTATCCATCGATTTCCTCCCGGTGGCATCAGATGCTTAGCCGACGGATGGCAGGATGAGCAAAGACTAATTTTGCCGTTGAAGCCGGGATGACGCAACCTTGTTCCAAGTTGATGCCTTTGCGGCAAAAAGCTTGCGCCTCAGCTCGCCTTCAACCTCGACCCGGTGAGCAGGCCGCGCTCTTCGAGGACGGGATAGGCCATCGATGCCAGCAGCGAGTTGATCTGCTTGAGATCGCGGATGGTGTCGAGGTGGATCGAGCTGGTTTCGACGCTTTTTGCGGTGCCTTCGCGCAGCCGCAGGAAATGGCTGGCGCTGGTTTCCTTCTCGCGGTCGCGCAGCTGGTCCTTCTCCAGCACCAGCTGACGGGCCGTTTCGGGGTCGCGCGAGACCAGAACGTTGAAGGCGAGCCGCGCATTGGCCAGCACCGAGCTGTGGAAGGCGCACAATTCGCTCCAGCCTTCGTCGGTGAATTCCAGCCCGCGATCGAACTTCTTCTTCACATGCACCAGCATGTTGCGCACGATGATGTCGCCGACCTGCTCCAGCTTGACGCAGGCGCCAATCAGCTCCTGGCAGCGCAGCGACTCGTCCTCGGTCAGCGGCTTCTTGGTGACCTTGGCGAGGTAGAGTTTTATGGCCGCGTGTTTGCGGTCGACGCGGTCGTCGAGGGCGGCAAGCGCCTTGATCTTGTCGGTGTCGGCGTCCTCATAGAGCTCGATGATGCGTTTCAGCATGATCTCGACCGTCTCGCATACCCGCACCACCTCGCGGGTGGCGTTGGCCAGCGCCTGGCTCGGCACGTCGAGCGCGCTCTCGTTGAGCGCCGAGAGTTCGATGACGTCGAGCGAGGCCGCCGGCGCCGGCTTGGTGCCGAGCGCCACGATCTTCTCGGAAGCGCGGTAGACGAGGCTGGCCAGCGGCAGGCCGGCGAGCAGGATGATGACGTTGAACAGGATATGGGCGTTGACGATCTGGTCGGCCGCCATGGCGCCGAGAAAGCCGACATGCGGCCTGAAGATCATGAACAGCACCAGCATGACCAGCGACCCAAGCCCGCGCATCAGGAGATTGCCGATCGGCACGACGCGCACGGCGGGGCTGGCCGAGCGGGTCAGCATCGGCGCGATGATCGAGGAACCGAGATTGACGCCGAGGATAAGGACGACGCCGAGTTCGGGCGTGATCAGGCCGCGGCCAGCCAGCGTCGCCATCAACAGGACTGCCGCGATGCTCGACTGGAACAGCCAGGTGATCAGCGCCGCCAGCAGATAGGCGGTGATGGAATCGCTGGAGAAGTAGTTGATGATGACCGGCATGAGCTGGCTGTTGCGCAACGGCTCCGAGGCCTGGCCGATCATTTCCAGCGACAGGATCAAAAGGCCGATGCCGACCAGGATGCGGCCGGTCTGGCGCCAGTCGCGCCGCTCGGTGGCCATGAACATCACCGTGCCGGTGATCAGGCAGAGCGGCACCAGCAGTGTCAGATCGAACGTCAGCAGCTTGACCACCAGCGCCGAGCCGATCTCGGCGCCGCGCACCGCCAATTGGCCTGCGGCGCCGGAGACGATGCCCGAGCCGGCGAAGGAGCCGACCAGCAGAGTGACCGCGGTGGAACTCTGCAGCGCGATCGCCAGGCCCGTTCCGGCCAGCACGGCCATGATCGGGTTGCGCATGGTGGCGCGCAATCGATGGCGCAGCATGTCGCCATAAGCACGCTCGACGCCGGTCTTCACCATGCGGGTGGCGAACAGCATCAGCGCCACGGCGCCGGCCAGATGCAGCAGGACGACGGAGCCGGTCACTGCCGCGCCTGTATGCGAACAGGGCGCGCGGTGCGGGAGACGCGGCGATCGGGGGAATAAGCGGGAGTACGAATCATGGTCATGGCAGCCGTGAACAATAGCCGGAATACTTTAGCCGGGTAATAAAATTTTGTCGATTTCAAGGGGCTGTCGCGGCGCGACAGGCCGTGTCGGGAAATGGACGGGGTGCGCAAAGGTTGCATGCCGGTCCACGGCATCAGCCGGGTTTGCCGGGCTTCTGGCTGTTGCCTTTGCGATAATGTTCAACTCGCCGGCGTAAATGGAGGAATTCATTACGCAATTGTAATGGAGGCGTTCAGTTTCAGTTCATCCGCTGGCGGCTACTCCTCGGGCATCGACAACCAAGGAGACTTCTGATGAAACGCATTATCCTTTCCGGCCTCGCCTTCTCGATGCTGGCCGCCACGTCGCTCACCGGCCAGGCGGCGCCGATGAACGCACCGGTCGCGCCGCAGTCGACCTACACAAAGGCCGATTGGCAGAAGCCCGGCAGGCATGTCGAGAAGCGTGTCGTGAAGAAGAAGGTCGTCGTGAAGCGCAACCATTGGCGCAATGGCCAGAGATATTCCAGTTGGAAGCGCCACCAGCCGATCCGCGACTATGGCCGCTATGGCCTGCGTCGTCCCGGCCGCGGCCAGGAATGGATCCGCGTCGGCAATGACTACGTGCTCGTCGGCATTCTCTCCGGCGTGATCTTCGGCGCCATCGCCGCTCAGTAGGCTCCAGCTCCACGGCAGCTTGCCGGATGTGACAAGAAGGCGGTTCGCAATGGCCGCCTTCTTTTTGGCGTTCATGCCCTTTGCGACCCGTCTCCATGGGCCGAACTGCTTGCACAAAATATCACAATATGCGATATTTTTGAGGTGAAGCGGGTCATTCTTCTCCCTCTGGCCGCCAAGGCGCTGCGGAAGCATCGGGCGGATGCCGAGAGGATCCTGTCGAAGATCGAAACCTATGCCCACGACGCGAGCACGCTTGCAAACAGTGTCAAGGCTCTGCAGGGATCGACCGCTCTGCGTTTGAGGGTCGGTGACTATCGGGTCATTTTCGAGGAGACAGACCAGGAGATCATCGTCACCAAGATTGGGCCACGCGGATCTGTTTATGATTGAAGGGATGCGAGGATGAACAACATTGCCTATGTCACGACGCCCGGTGGCGAGGAATTGGCCATCCTGCCGCGCAGCGAGCTTGAGGCGTTGCGGGAATCATTGGACCACGCACAGGCGTTGGGTAGCTTTCGCGCAGGCCAGATACCAGGTTTGACCGCGGATGAAGCGCGGGCTCTGGTGGCGGCGACTTCTCCGCTTGCCTTCTGGCGCAAATATCGCAAGCAGACCCAGGCCGTTCTCGCGACTTCTGTCGGTGTCACTCAGAACTATCTTTCGGACATCGAGAACGGAAAACGTGGCGGCGACGTCGCGCTTTGGCTGCGACTGGCCCGAGCACTTGAAGTGCCGGTGGAAAGTTTGGTCGACGAAGGCGATTGATCGGCAATCGCCGCAATTGCCATCTCTTAGCCTGTTAGAAGACCTGGCCTGTGGAAACCGGGTATGGCGCCTATTGGGGGTCGTCGGATTCCGCGGGCATGATTATATGGGGGGGAAACGAGTTTCCTGATGCGCTTTCCGCCCGCCTTCCTCGACGAGATACGCGACCGCGTGTCGATTTCTCAGGTCATCGGCCAGCGCGTCGCGTGGGATCGCAAGAAGACCAATGCGTCGCGCGGCGACTACTGGGCCTGTTGTCCGTTTCATGGCGAGAAGAGCCCATCCTTCCACTGCGAGGACAAGAAGGGGCGCTATCACTGTTTCGGCTGCTCGGCCTCGGGCGACCATTTCAAGTTCCTCACCGAACTCGAAGGATTGAGCTTTCCCGAGGCGGTCGAGAAGATCGCCGACATGGCCGGCGTGCCGATGCCGGTCCGCGACGCGCAGGAGGAGCGGCGCGAGAAGGAACGCGCCAGTCTGACGGATGTCATGGAAATGGCGACGGCTTTCTTCCAGGAGCGGCTGCAAGGACCGGAAGGCGCCAAAGCCCGCGCCTATCTGCGCGATCGTGGTCTGACGCCGGCGACCCAGCATTCGTTCCGGCTCGGCTTCGCGCCTGACAGCCGCAATGCGCTGAAGGAGCATCTGGCGGCAAAGGGCGTGCCGAAGGCCGATATCGAAGCCTGCGGGCTGGTGCGCCATGGCGACGACATCCCGGTCTCCTACGATTGGTTCCGCGACCGCATCATGTTTCCGATTCCGGATTCGCGCGGCAAGATCATCGCCTTTGGCGGCCGAGCGCTGGCGCCCGACGCGCCGGCCAAATACATGAACTCGCCCGACACCGAGCTCTTCCACAAGGGCAATGTGCTCTACAATTTCGCCCGCGCCCGCAAGGCGCTGGCCAAGGGCGGCGCGGTCATCGCGGTCGAAGGCTATATGGACGTGATCGCGCTGGCGCAGGCCGGTTTCGAGAATGTGGTCGCGCCGCTCGGCACCGCGCTTACCGAGAACCAGCTTGAACTGTTGTGGCGCATGGCCAACGAACCGGTTCTGTGTTTCGACGGCGACAAGGCCGGGCTGAAAGCGGCGTGGCGGGCCGCCGATCTCGCACTGCCATCGGTACAGGCGGGGCGCTCGGCGCGCTTTGCGCTGCTGCCGGAAGGCAAGGACCCCGACGACCTGGTCAAGGCCGAGGGACCGGACGCATTTCGCGCCGTGCTTGCCGACGCACGGCCGCTGGTCGACCTCCTATGGATGCGCGAGACGGCGGGCGGCGTCTTCGACACGCCGGAGCGGCGAGCGGAACTTGAAAAGACGCTGCGCGAGCTGACCAGCCGCATCCGAGATGAGAGCCTGCGGTACCACTATCAACAGGAGATGCGCGAGCGGGTGCTGAGCTTCTTCGGCTCCCAGCGCGTTTCCCGCCAGGGCCGCGACAACGGCCGGCCAGGAGCGCGCGGCCAGGGCAAGGCGGCCGCGCCCGGCGGACAGTTCGCCAAGGGCGGCGGCCGCATTGCCATCACCGAAAGTCTCGGCCAGTCGGCGCTGGTCAAGCGCGGCGAGGGGATGTCGGTGCGCGAGGCGACGATCATCGTGGCGCTGGTCAACCATCCGGCGCTGATCGACGAGAATTTCGCGCATGTCGAGTTTCTCGATCTCGCCAATTCCGACCTGAACCGGCTGCACGCGGCCATCCTCGACGCGATGGCGCATGACATGGCCAATGACCGCCACGCCGTGGTGGCGACGATCGAGCGCGCCGGCTGCGCCGAGATATGGGAACGCGCCGTAGGCCTGATCCGGCGAGCGCGGCAATGGCCGGCGCTGGAGACGGCGGCGCTCGAGGATGCCCGCGACGCTCTGAACCAGGCACTGCACTTGCAGCGTAGCGCGCGCACCTTACATAAGGAGCTGAAACAGGCGGAAGCGGCTCTCGAAGCGGATCCTTCGGACGAAAACTTCCGCCATCTGATCGAAATTCAGGCGCAATTTCAGGATGTACAAGCGACGGAAGCGCTGATCGAAGGGTTCGGCGTATCGTCGGGCAGGGCCGGGCGAGCCTAAGTGCAAGCGGGTACAGAATGAGGGTGTGGCCGGGCTTCCCCAGGAAGCCGGGCGCGCTAAGTCGGGTAATTGATTCGCTTTTTTCATGCGAATCATGCCAGAGGCGCTTGACCTTCCGGCAGAATGGCGGAATCAGGACGATTCGAAACGTTAACCCGCACCCGTGTCGACGGGAAGTGCAGCGATAAGAGGTCCTGGTCACTGGACAGGCAGACAGCCTGCCACAGATATCAGGGTTAATCTGGACTTAATGCATGTCGCCCAAAAGTGGAAACCGGTTTTGGGGCGACGACATGCGCCAAACTACAAAGAGTGGATGCAGTTCGTGGCCCGGGTGAAGCGCGTTTAGAAAAACGAGCATATCCAATTTGACTGGTCCGACAGCTTACGTGGCCCGATGCCCGGCCGCTAGGAGAAGATAAAGACTATGGCGACAAAGGAAAAGGAAGAGGTCGAGACCGAACGCGAGGGCGCCACCGATGGGCCTCTGCTCGACCTTTCCGATGATGCTGTCAAGAAGATGATCAAGGCCGCCAAGAAGCGCGGCTATGTCACGATGGACGAGCTAAATTCGGTGCTGCCTTCCGAGGAAGTGACCTCCGAGCAGATCGAGGACACGATGGCGATGCTGTCCGACATGGGCATCAATGTCGTCGAGGATGACGAGCAGGGCGAGGAGGCCGAGGCCGGCGACACCGCGGCGGATGCCGAGGAAGACGCCAACGAACTGGCCGAGCAGACCGGCACCGCGGTAGCCGCTACCACCACCAAGAAAGAACCGACCGACCGTACCGACGATCCGGTTCGTATGTACCTGCGCGAGATGGGCTCGGTCGAGCTTCTGTCGCGCGAGGGCGAAATCGCGATCGCCAAGCGCATCGAGGCCGGCCGCGAGACGATGATCGCGGGCCTGTGCGAGAGCCCGCTGACCTTCCAGGCGATCATCATCTGGCGCGACGAGCTCAACGAATCCAAGATCCTGCTGCGCGAGATCATCGATCTTGAAGCCACCTATGCCGGCCCCGAGGCCAAGCAGGCGCCGGTGGTCGAGCGCGTCGAGGAAGCGCCCAAGGCTGACGAGAAGCCGCGCCGCGGGCGCGACGATGAAGACGACATCACCAATGTCGGTGTCGACACGCGCGGCATCGGGGACGACGATGAGGAAGACGAGGACGAGGCCAGCCTGTCGCTGGCGGCGATGGAAGCTGAATTGCGTCCGCAGGTGATGGAGACGCTCGACGTCATTGCCGACACCTACAAGAAGCTGCGCAAGCTGCAGGACCAGCAGGTCGAGAACCGTCTGGCCGCCGCCGGCACGCTGTCGCCCAGCCAGGACCGCCGGCTGAAGGAACTGAAGGACCAGCTGATCAAAGCGGTGAAGTCGCTGTCGCTCAACACGGCGCGCATCGAGGCGCTGGTCGAGCAGCTCTACGACATCAACAAGCGCCTGGTGCAGAACGAGGGCAAGCTGCTGCGCCTCGCCGAAAGCTATGGCGTGCGCCGCGAGGAGTTCCTGAAGGAATATCAGGGCTCGGAGCTCGATCCCAACTGGACGCGCTCGATCGCCAATCTGACCTCGCGCGGCTGGAAGGAATTCACCAAGAACGAGAAGGACGCGATCAAGGACCTGCGCGCCGAGATCCAGCATCTGGCCACCGAAACGGCGATCTCGATCCTGGAATTCCGCAAGATCGTCAACCAGGTGCAGAAGGGCGAACGCGAAGCCGCGATCGCCAAGAAGGAAATGGTCGAGGCCAATCTGCGCCTCGTCATCTCCATCGCCAAGAAGTACACCAATCGCGGCCTGCAGTTCCTCGATCTGATCCAGGAAGGCAATATCGGCCTGATGAAGGCGGTCGACAAATTCGAATACCGCCGCGGCTACAAGTTCTCGACCTACGCGACATGGTGGATCCGGCAGGCGATCACGCGTTCGATCGCCGACCAGGCGCGCACCATCCGCATTCCGGTGCACATGATCGAGACGATCAACAAGATCGTGCGCACCTCGCGCCAGATGCTGCACGAGATCGGCCGCGAGCCGACGCCGGAGGAACTGGCCGAGAAGCTCGCCATGCCGCTGGAAAAAGTGCGCAAGGTGCTGAAGATTGCCAAGGAGCCGATCTCGCTCGAAACGCCGGTCGGCGACGAGGAGGATTCGCACCTCGGCGATTTCATCGAGGACAAGATGGCGATCCTGCCGATCGACGCGGCGATCCAGGCCAATCTGCGCGAGACCACCACGCGCGTTCTGGCGTCTCTGACGCCGCGCGAGGAGCGCGTGCTGCGCATGCGCTTCGGCATCGGCATGAACACCGACCACACGCTGGAAGAAGTCGGCCAGCAGTTCTCGGTCACCCGCGAGCGTATCCGCCAGATCGAAGCCAAGGCGCTGCGCAAGCTCAAGCACCCGAGCCGGAGCCGCAAGCTGAGAAGCTTTCTGGACAGCTGAGGCGGGTTCTATCTGTCACGAGAATCAAGGGCGCCGACTGGTGCCCTTTTTCGTTTCAAGCGGGTTTGCTTCTACAGGGGCACGTTCAGCCGCGTCCCCTTGACGACGATGCCGCCCCGGTCGCCGATCTCGATCGAGCCATAGCGCTGCCTGAAGCAATCGGGCAGCGGGCGGTCGCCGGGCACTGACAGCCACAGGCGCAGCATATGGCGCCGCTTGTCCGGATCCGGCCAATCCCGAAAACCCATGCGGTCGTGAAGCAGCGAATGATTGTAGACGAACTGCATGTCGCCGGGCCGTAACCGCATCGACAGGTTCAGCTTCGGCTCATTGGCAAGGCTGTCGAAGAGATCCAATGCTTCGACATGCGCAGCACTCAGCCGCATGGCATCCGGGGAGCGCTGCGCGCTGTCGATGTACTGGCGCTGATAGATTCCGGTCAGCAGCCCCCTATGCCAGTTGAGGACCGGGATTTCGAAGTAGGGCTTTTGCCCTTCCGGTATCTCGCCGCGCCGGTCGGTGGCAATCGGATCAAACAGCAGCCGGACCAGATCAGGTCGCCTTTTGCGCATCTCGTTGTAGATCGTCACCGTGCTAACCAGCAGGGACTCGCCGCCTTGCATGGCATCTTGCAGGCAGAGCAGGCCGACGACATCGGCGGAGTCGGTGTGGAACGTCTGGCGCTCCAAGGTCTGGTAGATGCGCGTCGTGGCGTCCCTGGCGTCGGCGCCTGTGTCGCGGACATGGCCGAGTATATGGCTCTGGGCGTTCTGAGACCGAGCGCTTCCCAGATGGGCGCCAACTCCGCAGAAGATCGTTGCCGCCATTTGCGCGGAGTATCCTTCGACCGGGAGACCGCGAAGCACCTCGAACCCTATGCCGGCGATCAGTTTTTCGCGAAGGGCGGCAAGATGGCCAGCAAGCCGGGGCAAGGGGAAATCAGCCTTGGTCAGGCCGCCGATATCGTGCGAACCGGCAAGAAAGCCGGTTGCGGCGGCTTCCAGCTCCGCGACGTCCTTCGGGTCCAGTTCGACCAGCCATCGTTCAGGATGCTTCGCCATGTCCTCGCCGGTCCACGCGGCGGGAATTTCGATCCGTTCCGGCGGCAGGTCTGTTGTTTTGCGCATGAAGCTCTCCTGCGACTGGACTGGGCCTCGGATGTTGGCCGGTGTTTGCCGTGTCCGACGGCCACGGCGGAGACTGCCGCAATCAGGCGGGTTTTTAAACCGGCTTTGCCTGATCGCCGCCGACTGATTTGTGGCCGTCGCCATGCCAGCGCCCGCGTGTCGGTTGGCACGAGGACTCGGCAATACGGTGCCGGCGCGGTAGTGCTTGCGGGACGCTGGCAGCGGGAGGATAATCTGGTGACGGATGCATTTTCTGGGCGTCAACCCCGGAAGCCCGCCCCGGTCGAGGCCGTCCTTTTTTAGCGGTCTCAATGCCGTGCTCCGTGGCCCGGAGAGAGGTGTGCCATGACGACTTACATCGTGCTGATGAACTGGACCGAGCAGGGCGCGAAAAATGTGCGCGACTCGCCCAAGCGGCTGGACGCCGCCAAGAAGCAGCTCGGCGAGATGGGTGGATCGTTCAAGTCGTTCTACCTGACCATGGGCGAATTCGACATGGTGTCGGTGGTCGAAGCGCCTGATGATGCGGTGCTCGCCCGTTTCGCGCTGATGCTGGGCTCGGGCGGCAGCGTCAAGACGCGCACGCTCAAGGCGTTCCCGGAATTTGCTTACCGCGAGATCATCTCCTCGCTCGGATGAATCCATCGGCAGGTTCTCGAAGTCGATGGTCATTGGCGACGCCTTGCCGCAGACAAGGCGCTTCGCCGTGACAGGGTGCGGCCGAGGGGGGGATCGCGATGAAGATATCGGCTGCCGGCCTGGCCGCATTGTCCTTAGTGCCGATCGACGTCGGCGCTGCCGTGCAAAAGCCGGTCGGCATGGCCAATCCGGCATCCGTCCATTGCGGCGGGGTCGGCGGGCGCCTGGCGATGAGGAAGGATAGGGCCGGCAATGAATATGGATTTTGCCGCCTGCCCAACGGACGCCTGTATGGGGAGCGGGCGCTATTTCGCGACAACAAACGCGTCGGGCCGAAGACGGCGATGCGCGGCAAGTGAGCCCTGACAGGATCACGCCTTTGCTGACTGTCTGGTACAACACACATTGTCCGGTCTGCGATGCGGGCATCGGCAGGCAGAAGCGGCGGCTGATCGAAGCGGTCAAGGCCGGACGGATCGAGTTTCGCGACATCAACCTCGAGCCGGCGGCGCTTGCCGGACATGGCGCCTCGCTGGAGGACATCCGCCGGCGGCTGCATGCCACCGATGCGCAAGGCCGGTTGCTGGTCGGCGCCGACGTTGCGATTGCAGTGTGGGCGATGACACCTGGCGAGGGCTGGCTGGCGGGATTGTTTGGCAATCCGATCGCCTTGCCGCTGACCCGTCTTGCCTATGATCGCTTCGCCGACCTGCTCTATGCCTGGAACCGGCGCAAGGGGCGGTGGTAGCGCCCTGCTGTGAAATCGGGTGAAATCAATGATGGCGGTGCGGACGCATCTGGTTCGGGATGACGCGTTCAAACAGTCCGCCCGCCTCTATCCATGCCCGGGTCGATTTTTCGGCGTCGTCGATCAGCGCGCCAGTGCGGGTGAAATCGTAGGGCGAGCCCACCAGCGGGCAGAGCGAGGGGACAATCGCGTAGTCGATCTCGGCCGGCATGGTGTCGAGTTCGCGCACCAATTGCCGGGCGATCAACAGTGTCAAGGCATGCAGGCCGTTGGCAACCGCGCCTTGCGGCGGCGCGCGCAGATTGCAGGCGAAGCCGGTTGGCAGCACGATCAGCCGGCGCGCGCCGAGGCTGATCGCAACACCGACTGGTGTATTCGAGGTCACCGCGCCGTCGATCAAGAACCGCTCGCCGACCCGCACCGGCGCGAACGCAACCGGAATGGCGCTTGAGGCGGCGATCGCCTCGGCCGCATTACCTTTCGAGATCACCACCGCGTCACCGGAGAAGAGATCGGTCGCGATGATGTGGATCGGGATCGGCGCCTCCTCGAGGTCGCGATAGGGCAGGTTGCGCTCGATCAGATTGCGGATGCCGTGCGAGGCGGACAGAAAATCGCGCCGGGCCGCAAAGCCCAGCATCGACCGCCAACTGACGGGAAACACGTCGTTGCGGGTGATGCCCCGCCACAGGGCCTCCAGCCGAGCGACGGTCTCCATTGTGCCGGCGGCGGCGTAGTAGGCGCCGTTGATGGCGCCGACGCTGGAGCCGACGACGAAATCGGCGGTCACGCCCGCGGCGACCAGCGCCTTCAGCATGCCGACTTGTACCGCGCCGAAACTGCCGCCGCCCGCGAGCACCAGCGCGACCTTGTCTGTTCCTGATGGCATGGCACGACCTCGTTGCATGGCCCGCCCAAGGGGTTCGCCGGCGTCAGGTCGTTTGTTTCTTGGAATTCTCCCCATGCCAGCACGTCTTCGTGAAGCGCCGCTCGCGCCGGGAAGCCAATTCGCGGCCCAGCCAGACGAGTGAACCGACTGCCACGAGGCCCGCAGCAAAAGCTCCTCAGCCGCGGCATTCAGATACATCGTAAGATATATCTTGACTCGGCGCAGGTGTGCGCCTAATTAAGATATATCGCAAGATAGAACTCAAGGAGCAATCCATGCACAAAGATTTCGGGCGCGGCCATTTCGGCGAGCGCATGTTCATGCACATGGCCGGCAAGTTCGGCGGCCGCGGCGGCGGTTTCGGTTCGTTCGGAGGCCGGGGCGGCGGCGGACGCGGCCCGGGCGACATATTCCGCGCCGGGCGCATGCTGGCCGACGGCGATCTCAAGCTGATCACGCTGTCGCTGCTGGCCGAGGCGCCGCGCCATGGCTACGACATCATCAAGGCGCTGGAAGAGCGCACCTCCGGCATCTACAGCCCGAGCCCGGGCGTGGTCTACCCGACGCTGACCTTCCTGGAAGAGGCCGGCTATGCAGTGTCGTCAAGCGAAGGCAACAAGAAAGTGTTCTCCATCACCGAGGCCGGGCAGGCGCATCTCGCCGACAATCGCGAGATGATCGACAGCGTGCTCGAACACCTCGAACGCTTCGGCCGCAAGATGGCCAAGGCCCGGGAATGGTTCGGCTGGAATGACGATAGCGAGGATCGTCGCGGGGGCCGAGGCGGGCGTGGCGACCGTTCGGAGGCGCGCGACGAGTTCCGCGCTATCCGCCACCGGCTGCGCGCCGCGCTGAGCGACATCGTCGATGCCCCGGCCGAAAAGCAGGCCGAGGCCATGAGCATCCTCGAAGCCGCGGCCGAGGCGCTGGAAGCCTTGTCGCGCAAGTAAGGCGAGGGCGCCTGGCATGCAAAGGCTTGGGTTCCTCGCCCCATGAAATGGGGAGAGGTGGCTCGGCGAAGCCGAGACGGAGAGGGGGATGGCGCGGCCCCTGGATGGATTCAGAGTGAAATCGCCAGCGCCGCAGCCCCTCTCCGACCGCTTCGCGGCCACCTCTCCCCGCCTTGCGGGGCGAGGAACCTACGTTCTGCTAAGCCGGCGCCAGTACCCCCACCCGGACCTGCGGTCCGACCTCCCCACAAGGGGGAGGTGGAAGCGGCGGATACCAAAAGCCGGGTAGGCCCGGGCTTTTCTGCGTCGGGGATGCCGGCCTCATTCCTTGCCGACATATTCGCTGATCAGCTTTTCGTTGCGCGCCTTCTCGATCTTGGCGGTGGTCTCGGCCGAGATGCGTTCGTCGGTGCGATACTTCACAAGGTTCACCAGGCTGCCGGTGAGCAGCAGGATGCCCATGGCCCAGTAGCCCTTGGTCGACAGGTCGACGGGCGCCAGCCACAGCGACAGGCCGAGCATGAAATAGGCGGCGCCGACCGAGATGGTGTTGAACATGATATAGGTCTGATTGGCGTTCATTGGAGTTCTCCGTTGCTTTGACGAGAGTTGGTTTGATGGAAGTCAGGACCGGGGAAGCGGTTTCAGTTGATCGTCTTCAGCCGTTCGAGCACGTCCTTGGCGCGCACCTTCACCGCCGGACCATGCCCGGCATCGGCAAGGCGGTCGCGGATCGCCTCGTGACGCAATTCGCCGTCGATCTCGTCGAGAATGCCGGCCTCCTCGAACGGGTCGCTGGCTCCCTTGATGCGAGCCAGAAGTTCCTCTGCTTCGTTGAGGCTCGCCGAATGGCCGATCGACCTGACGAGGCGTGACTGCGCCCTGCGCTCGGCATCGATGGCGCGGGCCGAGATCATGCCCTGGTTGAGGTCGATGATACGGCGATGCGCCCGCTCCACCGAAACGCGCATTCGCAAGGTCTTTTCGCCAAGGCTCTGCACGGTGGCGCGGCGGATTTCGCGTTCATTTTCCAGTTCGGCGATGGCCGCGGCACCGCTTTCGGCGAGCCCGTTGTTGCCGGCGGCCAGCGCGCTCAGCGTGCGGGTTTCCAGATCGGCGTGGCGGCGGTCGAGCTGGTCGAGGCCGGCCTGCTCGGCGCGCTGGCGCACGATCAAGGTGGCAAGGGTCTGCTTGGCGGCGGCAAGTCCCGCCTCGGCATCGCGGATGCGTTGCGCCAGAAGGTCGATGGCAAAGCGATCCTTCAGGCCGTCCTCGGCGCGCGCACTGGCGCCGTCGAGCAATGTTCTGATCAGGCTAAGCATGGTTCTTCTCCCTTCGAATTTTCCTGTGAACAATGTTCACAAAGCCAAGCATATTAGGGAAATGAACATTGTTCAAGATGTTTTTGAACGCTGTTCATGGTGCCTCGGAGATGGTAAACGAGAGGAAGCCGGATCGTTCGCAACAGCGTTCCGTCCGGCAAGGATGCGCATTCACAGGAAAAAGCATGGCACTGGACAAGGAAGAGACGGGCGAGCGGGTGCTGGCCATTGCCGAGACGCTCATCAACGAGGGCGGCGTGGACAATCTGAAGGCGAGGACCATCGCCGAGCAGGCGGGCATCTCGGTCGGTTCGGTCTACAATCTGTTTGCCGATCTCGAGGGGGTGCATCGTGCTGTCAACATGCGGCTGCTCGACCGCCTGGGCGCCGCGGGGGCGGCGGCGATGGCCGACCTCACCAAGCGCGGCATCACCGACGTGCGGCAGCGCCTGCTGGCATTGGCCGGCGCCTATATGCGCTTTGTCGAGGCGCATCCCGGCAGCTGGCCGGCGCTGCTCGCCTTCAACAGGCGCCGCCCGACGCTGGCCGAGCCGGATGCCTATGAAGCGCGGCTCGACCAGCTGTTCGACATCATTGCCGCTGTGCTCGCCGGCGGCGACTTCGATCTCGACGACGAAACGCGCCGGGTGGCGGCGCGCACATTGTGGTCAAGCGTGCATGGCATCGTCACCAGCGGCTACGCTGCGAGATCCGTGCGACGGCAGGCGGACGAGATCGAGCGGCAGGTGGACCTCCTGGTGACCGTCTTCATCAGGGGGCTGGAACGCGGCGGTACATTCGCGCATGCTGGGCCAACAGCGTCGTGAATCGCCAACAAGAAGCGGTTTGCAGGGGCGAACAAGGAGATTTGAGCCATGTCTTTTCTGAAGCGTCTTTTCGGCGGCGGCGGTGAAGCGGCCGAGCCCAGAAGTGCCGTACCCGCCAAGCAGGTCGAGCACAAGGGTTTCCTGATCAGCGCCACGCCCTACAAGGCCGAGGGCCAGTACCAGACCTGCGGCGTCGTCTCCAAGGAAATCGACGGCGTGATGAAGGAACGCAAATTCATCCGCGCCGATCGCTTCGCCGGCCTCGACGACGCTGTCGACATCTCCATCAAGAAGGGCATCCAACTGGTGGATGAACAGGGCGATCGGATGTTCGGGTAAAGCGGGCCGGTCGCGGCAGCGATCGTCGGCATTGCGCTGCAAGGGCAGTGCCAGACGGCAGTTCTTGCTGGAAAGCGCGCCAAGGCATCGCGGGGAATGGCTGGATTTTTGGACCACCGAATCCGGCATCCAGGTCGTCGGCATCTTACGCGACAGATGCAGCGATAAGGTAATCGCCGCGGCGGCGCTCCAGTAGCGGATCAACGTCTCCGCCCTCGATCCAGTACCGCTACGGCACGAGCAACACGTCTGGTCACGGGCTTCGTGGCCGCCGATGCGCAGACAACCGAGAAGACGATGCGAGAGTTTCGTGCGCTGAAGGCCCAATTCTCGTAAACGGATAATCCCGGGTTAGAGTCCCGGGATTATTGTTTTGACGTGGCCTGGCGTCCGGCAGGCGCTATCCGTGCTTCTTGATGATGCCGTACAGCACGTTGCGGTTCTCGCCGAAGTACACCTGCGCCTCGACGGTGTTGCGGTCGACGCTGGCATTGATGATGTTCCACATATCGGCTTCTGTGCGCAGCAGCAGAACCCAGTCCATGAACGTCTCCCAATACCCCGCGCCGGAAGCGCCTTCGGCGTAGTTCGCGAACAGGAATGTCCCGTTCGGCTTCAGCATCTGCAGGCAGGTCTTGGTGAGCTTCACCGCGACGTTGTGCTGGAGATAGTCGTAAAGGCCGGAGGCGTAGATGAAGTCGAACTTGCCCAGTCTGTGGCCCCTGGTGAGCAGGGTTCGCACCGAACCGTCGATAGCCTCGACGGCGGTGCCCTGGAAGTCGCGCGCAATCAGTCCGACGCTCTGGGGGTCCTGATCGAGCGCGACCCAGCGCTTGAGGCGGCCTTCGGCCAGGGCAGCCGAGCGATTGGCCTCCCGCAAATGGCCGGCCGCGATCGCGAGAACCTCCGTTTGCGGCCCATTTTTGTTCGCAATCTCATCGACATAGCGGGTCAAGAGATCGCGCCGTTCCCGTGCTGCGATGGAGGAGGGCACGTCCTTGGTATGGTTGTAGAGTGCCTTGCCGATCTCCGAGGCGTTCGCCACGCTTTCGGCCACATGCGGATCGCAATAGATGTAGTCGAGCAACTGCGCGTCGCCTGAATAACCTCTGGGCTTGGTGAAGGACCAGCGCGTAAGCGGATCCTCGAGGAAATATTTCACGACTGGGTGGTTCTGCACCACCGGTATCAAGGCTTGCCAAACGTCGCGATGAACCTTGGAGCGCGTCGCGCTGAGGTACGACGTCAGACGACGAATGATCTCGGCGGGGTCTTTGTGTTGTTCGATCTGCTGCTGTGTCGCGTGGAGTATGAGTGCAAGCTCAGCGCGAGCGGTTTCGAAAGCTTCGCCGTAATGCTCGATCTTTCCTCGAGGTAGCCCGTCGGCAATCAGCTCGGCAGTAATCAGGCTTTTGCCGTCAAAGACAGTTTGCACACGGATGCTCCATAGTTAACAGTTAGTTAACTTATTGCGTAGAATGCTCCATTTGCCAATGTCGGCTCGCGAGCATTCTATCGATATGATTAATTTCTCGCTAACCATGTCAATTCTTTGGGGTTTTTAAGGAGCGACTCCGGGTTCGAGTTAACGGAAACTTGTCCTGCATCATTGCATTTGACTGCGCGGGCAAAACATGTCGCACCCAAGGAGTCGGTCTGCGTTGGGGGCAGAAGCTGCAAACGAATTCGGATCGCGAAATCCCCTTCAGCCGGGATTTGTGAACGAGCGCGTGTCATCCCGAGTGGCCGATGTGGTGGATTCGGAACCGCACGATCCGCGCCAGGAGTTGGGGGCGGCCGAACTTCGTATCCTTTACCGCAAGGAGGCTGAAGCAACGCGAAGAGTGGAAGCCAGGCCAGGGCTTTGGATCGCCGTTGCCATCTATCTGCTGTTTTCGGCAATGGATCTGCTGCTCATTCCAGACGTGGCGGCCTACACGATCGAGGCGCGCTTCGCGGTCGGATTGGCAGCGCTTTTGACCTTGGAGGCGCAGCTTCGCCGGGGAGTCGGAGCAGAATGGCTTGATGTCACCTGCGCTGCGGCCATTATATTTGGCTACCTTGGTTGGTTATGTCCAACGATCTTGTCTGCAGAGAAAGAGAGCGTTTCTTATTATATGGTCTTCGGCACCATTTTTATGATGGGTGCAAATCTCTTCTTTACATTTCGATTTAAGCTATCTATTGTAACTTCCGCTATAATATTGTTCTTACTATTCATTGTTAATTATTTCGTTCCTTCTACTCCGACGTACAAGCTAATATTAGCCATTTTCTATATTTCATGCTTCACGTTCACCTCATATGTGAACTGGAAGCTGAACGAAGAGCGTTACAACGTCTTCCTGAATGCCCTGGAAGCCAAAATTCAGCACAGGGAGGCCACCGAGCGCGGCAAGGCGCTGCTCAGGCTGTCGCGGACGGATCCGCTTACAGGTCTGGAGAACCGGCGGGCGATCGACGAGAAGCTGCGGGATTACTGGAGCGACTGGCAGAAGCTTGGCGCAGGTTTTGCTGCGATCCTGATCGACGTGGACTTCTTCAAGAAGTTCAACGACTGCTACGGCCATCAGGAGGGCGACCGTTGCCTGATCCATGTCGCCAACGCCCTCAGCGATCTGATCAAGGGCTATGATGGTTCGATCGGGCGCTATGGCGGTGAAGAATTCATCGTCCTGGCGCGCATGGACAAGAAGGACCAGGTCGAGGATCTCGCGGAAGCCATTTGCCGCACGGTGGAGAACCTGGCGCTTACCCACGAACTGCGGCGGGACGGTATTTCGATCGTGACGGCGAGCGTTGGCGCTGCCTTCACCAGGAAGCAGTCCGGCGCCAAGCTGGAGAAGATTATTCACGAGGCGGATCGCGCGCTCTATCTGGCAAAGGCCAGCGGCCGAAACTGTGCCCGGCTGTTCGATCCAACCGATCCCCAGAGCAGCGACGAGAGCGAGAATCTTGCGGCTTTGCTGAAGATCGCGATCGGCCAGGATCTGGTTTCGCTCGTCTATCAACCTATCCAGGATGTCAAATCGGGAAGGCTCGAGGCCGTGGAGGCGCTGATGCGCCTCAAAATGCTGGACGGCACCCTGGTTCCGCCGAGCCTGTTCATTCCCGTCGCGGAACGCACTGGCGCGATCCTGGAACTCGGGCGCTGGGCAATAAGGACCGTGTGCACCGAGCTTCTGGCTGGCGATCACGTCCGTGTCGTCAGCGTCAACGTCTCGCCGATCCAGCTCAAAACGCCCGGCTTCGCTGCATCGGTCGCGACCATCCTGGGCGAGACCGGCGTAACCGGCAACAGGCTGGCCTTCGAAATCACCGAAGGGCTGGAAATGGAGATGCACTCGGACATCCTGCGGTGCATCAGCGACCTGAAGCTGTTGGGCATCAAGATATGGCTTGATGATTTCGGGACCGGTTTCGCCGGCCTTTCGTGGCTTCGTCTGATCGATTTCGATACGGTGAAGATCGATCGTTCGTTCCTTCACGACTGCGCCACGCCCAAGGGCATGGCCATGCTGCAGGACATCATCGCCCTGGTCCGAAATCGCGGCCACAAGATCCTGGTCGAAGGGGTGGAAACCGAACAGCAGATGGGCCTCATGCGCGAATACGGCATAGACAAGGTCCAGGGCTTTCATGTCGGTCGCCCGCTTCCGGCAGCGAATTTCCAGGCAAAGCGGGTCATCCAGAAACGCGCATTTCCGGTTCTCAAGTCCGCGTAGCGACAGGCCAGGCGGTGGCGTCATGCCACCGCATTCCTCAATCTGGCACTCGATCCGTCCTACAATCTCGGCCGCTCGGGGCTGCTCTTGCAAGCGCTTGTCAGATCGGCAGTTCCAGCGTGTATTTGATCGTCTGGCTGGGGACGTCGGTCTTGACGTTCTGGACGCCCCTGATGCGGCTCAGATGCTCCGACTGGAAGCGGCGGTAGTCGTCGATGCTGGCCGCCACCACGCGCACCATGGCGTCGCAGTCGCCCAGCATCAGATAGCATTCCATGACCTGGGGCAGCCTGGCCACCTCGGTGGCGAAATGCTCGATCGTGTCCTCGTCCTGCGCCTTCAGCCAGATGCGGGTGAAGAAGGTGAGGCCCTTGCCGATGCTGGCCGGGTTGAGCACGGCGACATAGCGATCGATGACGCCGGCTTCCTCCAGGAGTTTTACGCGGCGCAGGCAAGGCGAGGGCGACAGGCCGACCTCATTGGCCAGGTCGTTGTTGGCCATGCGGCCGTCTCGCTGCAACGCGCGCAGGATGCGTTTGTCGATGTCGTCAAGCTTCATGGCGTTGAATTCCATTTTCTTTCTGGTTTGCAGCATTCAATGCCGAAATCGGGTGAGAAACAACGATCTTCGCGACCAAATTGCGCAGAAGTGTGGGTATGTTTGGCGCCGGTATCACGAGAGTTCAAACCCAGGGAAGCGGCGGCCGCGAGGCCGGCCGGTGGCAAGGCATGAGCATTTCGCAGACAATCGAAACAGCGGGCGATGGCTCGGGATCGGAACTCCGCCGGGGCGTTGCATCCTGCGCGCCTGTGCTGTTGGGCACCATCCCCTATGCGCTGGTGCTTGGTGCCCAGGCCACCCAGAAAGGATTGAGCACGGTCGAGTTGTCCATGATGACGGGGCTGAATTTCGCCGGCGGATCGGAATTCGCGGCGATCCAGTTGTGGACGTCGCCGCCGCACATCCTGCTCATCGTCGCCATCACCTTCCTGGTCAACAGCCGCCATCTGCTGATGGGAGCGGCCCTGGCGCCGTTCCTGCGCGACCTGCCGCGGCGCGAGGTGTTCCCGGCGTTGTTCTTCATGTGCGACGAAAGCTGGGCGCTGGGCCTGGCCGACGCCAAGCAGCGTGCCGCCGCCGGGATCAGGCCGGCCTTCAGCCCGCGCTACTATATGGGCGCGGCGCTGGCGATGTATGTGACCTGGGTGGCCTTCACCACGCTCGGCGCCTTGCTCGGCCCGATGCTTGGCCATATCGAGACCTACGGCTTCGACATGGCTTTCCCGGCCGTCTTCCTGGTGCTGATGCGCGGCATGTGGAAGGGTATGAAAGCGGCGCGGCCCTGGCTGGTGAGCCTCGTAGTGGCCGCACTTGTCTATCTCTTCGTTCCCGGCGCCTGGTATGTCGCGGCGGGCGCGGTGTCGGGGCTGATTGCCGCCTGGCTGATGGCCGTTGCCGCATGATCGACATGACGACCCTTCTCACCATCGTGCTGATGGCCGGCGTCACCTATCTCACGCGGATTGGCGGCTATGTCGTGCTGCGCAACCGCGTGCTCGGCGCCCGTGCCACGGCGGTGATGGAAGCCGCACCCGGCTGCGTGCTGATTTCGGTCATCGCACCAGCCTTCGTGTCACGAAATCCGGCCGATCTCCTGGCGCTGGCGATCACCTTTGTCGCCGCGACGCGGCTTTCCATGCTGCCGACCGTGTTGATCGGAGTGGTGGCGGCGGGGCTGCTGAGGCATTTCATTGGATAGAAAGGCAGCTGCCGGTTTGAGCAGACCTGATCACTCTGGCTCGTAACCTGCGGCGCTGAAGTAGTTGGTGCATTCCTCGGCGGTGAAGCGGGGCAGCGCGTCGCGGATAGTGTCCCAGAGCTCGGGGATGTTGCGGGCGGCGGCTTTCCTGAGGATCGACTTCAGCTTCGAGAAGGCATTTTCGATCGGGTTAAGGTCGGGGCTATAAGGTGGCAGGAAGAGCATTCGCGCGCTGGCCGCTTCGATCGTTTGGCGGGCGGCGGTGACTTTGTGAGCGGGCAGGTTGTCGAGGGTGACGATGTCACCAGTTCGAAGCGTAGGCGCCAGTACCTGCTTGGCATAAGCGGTGAACCATTCCCCCGTCATCGGTCCGTCGAGGACCATCGGCGCAGTCATGCCCGTCAGGCGCAATGCGCCTGTAAAAGTGGTCGTTTTCCAGTGCCCATGCGTCGAAGTCCAGGGACAGCGGCGCTGTTGTCTTCAGCCACGCGGAAAACTAGCAGCATCTCTCTCGGCCTATCCACCAAGTTCGCGAGAAACGGGAACAATTAATGAAAAACGCACGGAATTTTAGCCGGAACGCACACGGTTCTTCCTCGTTTTGGCTCTGAGGGAACCATGAAACGGAGAGAGAACGATGAAAAGGCTTTTGTTACCCGTTATAACAGGCGCGCTTGTTGCCCTGTCTGGCGCAGCTTTTGCCGACACTCCCGTATCCGCCGCTACCAACCTTAACGTTCGAGCCGGGCCGGGCTCGCAGTATCCGGTCATCGGCGTGCTGCGGGCGGGCCAGACGGCCACACTGAACGGCTGCCTGCAAAACTCGAAATGGTGCACCATCGCCGAGGCCGGTGGTCAAGGCTGGATCTATTCCGACTACGTCACCGCAGAATTCGGCGGCAATCGGGTGGTCTTAACCGAGCGGCCGGCCGATTCCGGCATCGCGGTTGTGAAACCTCCTCGCGATCAAGGCGGTAATGCCGGAGCCATCGCCGGTGGCGCTACCGGAGCAATCGCCGGCGCTATCATTGGAGGACCAGTTGGCGCTGCTGTGGGCGGCGCGGCTGGGGTCGTCGGCGGCGGTGCAGCCGGCACCGTGATCAATCCGCCGGAACAGGTGCGCACTTACATCAGCGCGCATCGGGTCAAGCCTGTTTACCTTCAAGGCAAGGTTGTGACCGGCGCGACCCTGCCTGACACGGTGGCCCTACAGAAGATCCCGAACTACCGGTACCGATATGTCTATGTGAACAACCGCCCGGTGCTGGTTGAGCCATCGACGCGCCGCATCGTCTATGTGGCACGCTGAAGCGCCGATCGGTAATGGATACCGACCGTCGGGCGAGCTGCCCGGCGGTCAAGCCGAGGCGGGCTGTTGACCACAACACAATTGGCGCGGCTGTAGATAGCAATCGCCGTTCACCGTAATAAACCAATCTGATTGACGGCACTGGAGGCAGCGCTCAGCGAGGAGCCGCGCTCCGGGAGGCGCGCAGCTTTCCGGCAAGGAGGAGGCCTTCCTGGTGGCCACCGCCTGCTCCAGCCCGCCGCCGGGCCGCAGTCGCTGGACGGTGGACGACGACAGTTCGCCGAAGCGATGACGGCCTCGCGCGACTCACGCGAGGCCGTCATCGCTCAGATTTCAGTTCCCTCGGCCAGCATTAGCTAGTTCACAGGGTCTGCGGCCACTGTTGGGCGGCGTGTAGGACTGTCAGTATCTCAACGGTATCCCTACCTACGCGATAAGGGACGATATAGGGAATATCGACCAAAACGAGTTCTCGCGTCGATTTGATACGCCCAACGCGCCCCATGGCCGGCTGCTCGGCGAGCAGCTCCGCCGCCGACAAGATGCGCGCAATGACACGAGCGGCCGCTTCGGGGCTGTCCTTTTCAATGTGCGCGCCGATTTCGTCAAGCCGGCGTAAGGACCGCTTGGTCCAGCGGATTGTCCTGCGGCTCATCGTCAGCCGGTGGGTTTGACGTATTTCGCAATCACGGCGGCCAACTCTTGCTCGTTGGCAAATTCACCGCGCTCGGCCTCGGCCAATCCCGCCTCTATCTCCGCGAGCTGCCATTCCTGGCGAGCTATAAAGTCCTCAATGGCCTGGGCTGCCATATAGGAGCGCGAGCGATCGAGCTTTTCGGCAAGCCGGTCGAGCCTGTTTGTCGTGTCGTCGGAAAGGCGTACTGTAAAAGCGGTCATAGTTGCGATTCACCCTGGTTCACTGTGATTATTTGTGAACCAAGGTGAATGGTCAAGGTTGCCATATCCTAAGAGCGCGGTCGCTTACTGTTTTCGCGCTGCCGGGGCATCGGCAAGCAGCAAGGCCGTTATTGGACGGCGAAAAAGCAGGCGCGAACGCCTGTTTTTCGGTTCAGATGGCGAGGTGCCTTACGCAGCCGCGGCGACCTGCTGGCTGGCGGCCACCACCGCGTCGACCTTGGCGGTCGCCTTGGCGAGAGCAGCGGTCACCGCGTCAGGGCCCATGCCGACGCCTTCGATGCGGATGACGTCGACATTGGTCATGCCGATGAAGCCGAGCACGGAGCGCAGGTAGGGGATCGCGTGGTCCATCTGCACGGCAGCACCTTCGGAATAGATGCCGCCGGAAGCCAGCATGATATAGACCTTCTTGCCGGTGACGAGGCCCTTGGGACCATTCTCGCCATAGGCAAAGCTCTTGCCGGAACGGGCGACGTGGTCGACCCAGGACTTCAGCGTCGAGGAGATGTTGAAGTTGATGAAGCCAGTGGCCAGGATCACCGTGTCTGCGGCGAACAGTTCGTCCAGCGCCGCGTCGGAAACGCCGACGACTTCAGCCTGGCGCGGGGTGCGGGCTTCGGCCGGCGTGTAGATGCCGGTCGAATAGTCGGCGTCGATGTGCGGCAGCGGGTTGGCGACGAGGTCGCGCACGACGAGCGTGTTCGACGGATCCGCGGCAAGCAGCTTTTCCGCGAATTCGGTGGCGATGCGGGTCGAGTGCGAGGCGGCGCCGCGCGGGCTTGAGGTAACGAGAAGAATGGACATAGCGGGTTTCTCCAGTGGGATGAATTGTCCCGCCAGATATGGGGCTATCAACCAATCAAATAAACTGGTATATTTCATATACGATCCATCCATAAAATGGATACGATGATGCAGCCCAACCCGACGCTCGACCAGCTTCAGATCCTTGTCGCCGTTGCCGAAACCGGGAGTTTCTCGGCTGCCGGCCGCAAGCTCAACCGGGCGCAATCCGTCATCAGCTACGGCATCGCCAATCTCGAGGCGCAGCTTGGGCTGAAGCTGTTCGAACGCGAGGGCACGCGTGAGCCACAACTGACCGAGATCGGCCGGGCGACGCTGGAGGATGCAAGGCGCATGATCGGCATGCTGCAGCGCATTCGCTCCCGGGTAGACGGGCACCATCACGGGCTGGAGGCCGAGGTGGCGTTGTCGGTCGACGTGGCGTTGCCGTCTCCGGTGCTGGTGCGGGTGCTCAAGGCGTTCGAGGCGCAGTTCCCCGCGGTGATGCTGCGCCTGCATATCGGCTCGCTCGGCCTTATTCCCGACTACGTCGTCAATGGACAGGCCGATCTCGGCATCGGCGGTCTTCTGGGCGACGTCGACGTGCATCTCGTGCGCATCGGCTTCATGTCCATGGTGCCGGCCGCGGCACCCAACCATCCGCTGGCGCTGCTGCCGAAGCCGGTGGCGCTCGAGGATGTGCGCGAACACACGCAACTCGTCGTCATCGACCAGTCCGAGCGCACCAAGGGGCGCGACTACGGTGTCTTCGCCTACCGCACCTGGCGCCTGACTGACATGCGCACCAAGCACACGCTGATGCGCGCGGGGCTGGGCTGGGGCGGTCTGCCGCGATGGCTGATCGCCGAGGATCTGGCCAATGGCCGGCTGGTTGAGCTCGATCTCGAACCCTACAGGGAGGTGAGTTCGCCGCTTTATGCCATGCATCGCGTCGACCGCAGCCCGAAGCCGGCGGCGGCCTGGCTGATCGACCAGTTCAAGCGACAACTGGGCTGCTTCAACGAATTCGAGCCGGGCGAGGTGCCGGAGGATGAGCCCGAGATTGGCAACGCGCAGAGTTGAGGTTCGTCTTCTTTGACGGAAGCGCGACATCTCGCCGTGTCGGGGCCAGCACCCACCCGGACCTGCGGTCCGACCTTCCCATTAAGGGAGGTTGTTTCCCGTCAGGCCCGGGACAGACCGTCGATCAGCGCCAGAAGGACGACCCGGTAGTCCTTGTCGGATCCACCCGCCTCGATGGCGAGAGCCGCCCGGTCAAAGGCCGAGGCGAGCAGGGCGGTAAGCGCCTCCACCGGCAGCGTCTTCATGGATCGCTCGCGCATTGCCGCGACCAGGCCTTCGCGCAGCGAACGGCTGCCGTGACGGTCGTCGATCGCATCCATCTCGGCACGGCCGAGCACGGCCGGCCCGTCAAGCAGCAAGAGCCGTGTGCGGCCGGACACGCGCATGGCGGCGAGATAGGCATCCGAACCCGCGATCAACGCATCGCGGGCGCTGAGCGAGGACGGTGATGCCCGGTCGATCTCCTCGGCCACCGCCTGCGCCTCCTGCTCGACCACGGCGGCAAACAGCGCCTGTTTGTCGGCGAAGTGATGATAGAGCGCGCCGCGCGTCACACCGGCGGCGGCGACGATCTCCGGCGTGCCGGTCTCGGCATAGGATTTTTCCGTAAACAGCCTTCGCGCCGCCGCGATGAGATCGCCGCGTGTCGCTTCGGTGCGGTCGCGGTTGGAGCGGCGTCCGGATTCCTGTTGCATACATACAGCCTGTATGTTATTTGCGTTTACCTGCAAACTGTATGTTAATCGACAGGAGAGCGAAAGATGAAGATGTCAAGCTATTACCCCGTGCTGATGACCGGCGACGTCGCCGGTACAGCCGCCTTCTATGTCGAGCACTTCGATTTCCAGCCGCTGTTTACGAGCGGCTGGTACGTGCATCTGCAATCGGTCGACAGCAAGCGCGTCAATCTCGGCATCGTCCAGGGCGACCATGAAACGATCCCGCAGGAGGGACGGGGCCGCGCCTCGGGCCTGCTGATCAATTTCGAGGTCGCGGTCCCGACGCCGCCTATGCACGCGCCACCGCCGCCGGACTGCCGATCCTGCGTTCCCTGTGCGACGAGCCCTTCGGCCAACGCCATTTCATCACCAGGGACCCCAATGGGGTGCTGATCGATGTCATCAAGCCGATCCCGCCCAGCGAGGAATTTCTGGCGCGGTACGCGCAGGGTGCGGCCGGGGGTTGAGCGACAGCCTCAGCTTGCCCGCGCCACCGGCGTCACCATCACCTGGCTGACGCCCGTGCGGCGCACCACGGTGCACAGCGTCTCGCGGCCGATGCGCTCGGCGTCGAGCATGCGCACGAGATCGTCGACGCCGGTGACCGGGCGCCCGTCAATGGCGGCGATGATGTCGCCTTCCTTGAGACCGGCTTCGGCCGCCGGGCCGTTCTTCTCGACTGTGCGAAGCCGTACCGCCGTGCTGGTCGAGACTTGCGACAGAAGGGCCGCCCGGCGCGGCAAATTGGTGGTGTCGGCCGAGATGCCGATGAAGGCGCGCCGCACGCGGCCGAAGCGGATGATCTCCGAGATGACGAAGTTGGCGGTGTTGGAGGCGACCGCGAAGGCGATGCCTTGCGCGCCATGGATCATGGCGGTGTTGACGCCGATGACCTCACCGGCCGACGATACCAGCGGCCCGCCGGAATTGCCGGGGTTGAGCGCGGCGTCGGTCTGGATCACGTCGTCGATCAGCCGGCCGGTCGAAGCGCGCATCGAGCGGCCGAGCGCCGAGACGACGCCCGAGGTGACGGTCCATTCGAAACCCAGCGGGTTGCCGATGGCAATGGCGATCTGGCCGCGCCGCAGCCGCTTGGAATCGCCCAGCGGCGCCACATCGGCGAAGCTGCCGTCGGCACGCACCAGCGCGATGTCGGTGTCGGGATCGCGGCCAAGCACGCGGCCTTCCCTGGAGGCGCCGTCGGGCATCGAGACGCGCACCGTTTTGGCATCGCCGACGACATGGAAATTGGTGACGACCAGCCCGTCCGGCGCAATGACGAAGCCCGATCCATGGCCACCCTGGCCGCCGATGCGCTCGATGCGGCAGACAGCCGGGCCGATGCGGTCGACAGCGTCGGCCACCGTCATCGAATAGGCATCGAGCAGTGTTTCATCGGTTTCGAATTTCCGGGCGGCAAGGGCCATGAACGGGCTCCGTGTTTTCAGGCTTTTTCGTAACTATATGTGCGGAGCAGCCCGACCGGTCGCGACCTGACCAGATGGCCAGTCGAGCCGGCAACTAGCCGTCAGGCGAGTATCTCCGGACGCACTACCGAGCGATATCTGGGGCATGAGAGAACCCAGGAGATCATTATGAGCGACTTCAATCTGAATGTATTTTCCGAGGCCATCGCCGATCTCGCCGCCAAGGCGGCGCCCGCTACGGCAAGCTTCGCCACGCATCACCACCGCACGGCAAGCGCCTTCCACTGGGGCGACGGTTATTTCGTCACCGCCGAGGAGGCCGTCGAGGCCGGCGAGGAGATCGAACTGACATTGGCCTCGGGCGGGACGGTGAAGGCCGAACTCGTCGGCCGCGATCCCTCCACGGGGGTTGCCCTGCTGAAGCCCGCGGATGCGGTCAGCGCGCCTGTGCTTGTCAAGGCAGATCTGGTCCGGCCGGGCAATGTCGCCATTGCCATCGGCAGCAGCCAGGGTTCGGCACTGGCCGTATCCGGCTCGGTCGGCGAAGTCGGCCCGGCCTGGCGCTCGATGCGCGGCGGCACCATCGATCGACGCATCCATCTGGCCGTCGGCGCCGGCGGCCGCTTCGAGGGTGGCCCGGTGCTGGACGCCAAGGGGGCGCTCATCGGCATGCTTCTGTTCGGGCCGCGCGGCCGTGCGCTGGTCATGCCTTACGAGACGATCGAACGGGCGGTGGCGACGCTGCGCGAGAAAGGCCATGTCGCGCGCGGCTACCTCGGTGCCGGCCTGCATCCCGTGCGCGACCGCGATGCGCGCGGCGCGATGGTGATGAGCCTCGATGACAATGGTCCGGCCAAGGGCGCCGGCCTGTCGCTGGGCGACATCATCGTGGCCTGGAACGGCGAGGCCGTGCATGGTCCGCGCGAACTGATCCGCAGGCTCGGGCCCGACAGCGCCGGCGCATCGGTGACGCTCGGCGTGGTGCGTGGCGGCGAACAGCGCGATGTCCAGCTCACCATCGGCGAAAAGCCACTTTCCTGAGAGGCCAGATGGATATGCTCGCCAGCGAACGGATCATGACCGACAGCGCCGCCTCGCGGCGGCTGGTGGTGCTGATTGCGCTTGGCGATGCGGCCCGCGCCGAGCGCCTGGCGGCCTCGCTTGCCACCAGCGATGACCTGCTGCCGGTCGTGACCGGCGGCGGCAGGGCCGACGTTGCCATCGTCGATGACAGGAGCGGTGATACCGTGCCGGTTTCAATTCCACGGGTGCTGCTGTCGGGACGTGCCGGCGGCGAGCGGCCGGCCGGCGAGGTGTTTGCCGTCATGCCCGCGGGCGCGGACGATCTGCTGATTGCCGCGGCGGCACGGCTGGCGACAGCCGGATATCGCGTCTCGGGCGGTGGCGGCGGGCGCCATGAGGATTTCCACCCAAGCGAGGGCCAGTCTTTCGAGGACGAAGCCTCCGACGAGCATGCCGTGCGGCCGGCGCTGTCGCCGCGCGAGGCGGAAGTGCTGGCGCTGCTGGCCGAAGGCGCGCCCAACAAAGTGATCGCCCGGCGGCTCAACATTTCCGTCCACACGGCGAAATTCCATGTCGCCGCGATCCTGATCAAGCTCGGCGCGGCCAATCGCACCGACGCCATCGCCATCGCGATGCGGCAAGGGCTGGTGCTGGTCTAACGCCTCAGTCAGATGGCGGGTTCGATATCGGTTAGTCGAAAATCATTGCCCTTGAATAATAACGGCATGGCCTCGAGCCGAGCCGCGGCATAGGCGATGCAGTCGCCGAAATTAAGCGCGGCCGGATGTCTGCCCTTGCCATAGCGCAGGAAGGCTTGACGGGCTACCGCCGCATGGTCGGCCGTGAACGGGATCGTATCGATCGAAGCCGCGCTCAGGAAGGCGTCAAGATGATCGGCTATCTCGTCCTGCCAGCCGCCGACCAGCACCATCGTCGTCTCAAGCAGCGTTGGCGCCGCGATCAGCCGTCTCCCGGCGTTGGTGATGGCGCGCACAAATTGATCATGGCCAGGTTCGGCGCCCAGAATCGCGACGAGGACCGATGAATCGACGATCATCGCGTCGGAATTCCAAGTTCATCGTAACCGAGGATCTCATCTTCGGTCATCGCATTCTCGCGTCTTGGAATCTTGCCGGCCTTGTCGGCGATCGCCATCAGGCGCTGGAAGAGACTATCGGGTTCGTCACGCGGCACCAGCCGCTCGCGGGCAATCTCGCGCTCGAGACTCTGGCGGATCGCCTCAGTGAGGGACACCCGACGCCGGCGCGCCAACTCGCGCGCCAGTTGTTCGACTTCCACATTCTTGATCGACACTGCCATTCTATAATCTACCTCATTGTATAGAATATATACCATAAAAGGCCGCGACGTCCAACAGGCCTTGGGCGATACCGGCCTCCGTTGCGTCATCGTCCTTTGGGACGCCAAGCTCTTGTATCCGGAGCCGCCACGGGCAAGGATCGCGCCGACGAAAAGGATTGCAGGGAAGCGGAGGAAAAATGTCGCTCAAGGGAAAGACGCTGTTCATCTCCGGCGGGTCGCGCGGCATCGGGCTGGCGATCGCGTTGCGCGCCGCGCGCGACGGCGCCAATGTGACGATCGCCGCCAAGACCGCCGAGCCGCACCCGAAGCTGCCAGGCACCATCTATACCGCGGCGCAGGAGATCGAGCAGGCCGGCGGCAAGGCGCTGCCGGTCCTGTGCGACATCCGCGAGGAGGCGCAGGTGGCCGAGGCGGTTGCCAGGACGACCGAAAAATTCGGCGGCATCGACATTTGCGTCAACAATGCCAGCGCCATCCAGCTTACGGGCACGCTGGAAACCGACATGAAGCGCTACGACCTGATGCATCAGATCAACACGCGCGGCACGTTCCTGGTCTCCAAAATTTGCATTCCGCACCTGAAGTTGGCTGAAAATCCTCACATTCTGAATCTGGCGCCGCCGCTCGACATGAAGGCAAAGTGGTTCAAGAACCATGTCGCCTACACCATGGCCAAGTTCGGCATGTCGATGTGCACGCTGGGCATGAGTGCCGAGTTCGCCAGGGACGGCATCGCGGTGAATTCGCTGTGGCCGATCTCGACCATCGACACGGCGGCGGTGCGCAATCTCCTGGGAGGCGCCACAGTGGCGGCGATGAGCCGTTCGCCCGACATTATGGCCGATGCAGCGCATGCGATCTTCCTGCGGCCCTCACGCGAGACATCGGGCAATTTCTACATCGACGAGGAGGTGCTGCGGGCCGAAGGCGTGACAGATTTTTCGGCCTACGCGCCGGGCGCGACCGGACCGCTGGCCGGCGACTTCTTCGTGCCGGACGAGGTGTTTGCGCATTCGGATACGAAGGTGAAAAGCATTTATTGAGGGAAATCGCGCGCCGGCAGAGCCGCCTTCATCCAATTCCGTCACCGTCCGTACAGCGGCGGTGAGAACGGCCTGGCTCACTCCGTCAAATCAAAAACCCCGCCGGCGAGGGGACCGGCGGGGCTCAATGCGTCCCGCTGGAGTCGGGACGGGGCAGGGAACGCCCGGTCCAGAATTTGGGGTTTGCCCCGCTCCGATTCAATGAGGCGGCTCTGATGCCGCTACAAAACTTCTTTTGCGCGAGGGACCTGAACTCTGGCCCACCCCGGTTCGCCGGGGTGGGGTCTTTCTTGTCAATCTGAGTCCAGGTGCTGTCTCAAGCCCTGGAAACAGCTGAACTATTGATTGTTGCTCGCCACCGGCGCCACCAGCGAGGTGATGCGGCGGATGGCGACGCGGCGGTTCTCGCGATTGGGCGCCGAGGTGTTGACCTTCAGATACTCCTCGCCATAGCCCTGTGTCGTCAGGTTCTCCGGTGGGATGCCGAAGGCATTGGTCAGCGCTTCGGCGACCGCTTCGGCGCGGCGATCCGACAGAGCGAGGTTCGCCTCGGGCGTGCCGACGGCGTCGGTGTGGCCTTCGATCAGGAAGGTCTCCGCCGGGTTCTTCTTCAACAGCTTCTCCATGGCGTCGGCGACGCCCTGGAGCTTCTGCACCTCGGTGTCGGAGATCGAGGACGAGCCGAATTCGAAGTTCAGCGTGTCGAGGTCGATGCGCCGGGCAATATCACGCACGCGGGCCGACCGCTTGACTTCGTTGATCGAATAGAGGCGCTGCACCTTCTCCACCGGCGGTTGCTCGAGGAAGGTGTAGTAGTCGTCCGGACTTTGGACATCCTCGGAATCGAGGATGTAATCGCGGCGCGGGATGGTCAGCCGCATCGGCGGCAGGTCATCGCCGGGATCGCGCCAGTCGTTTTCATCCTCATAGCTCCTCTCGTCGACATAGCTCAGCACATATTCGTGGCCGTCGGGCGTGATGCGCGACCGCTGCAGGATGTCGCCGTAGTGGTTGCGGATGGTGACGATCCGGATGCCATTGTCTCGCTCGACCGTCTCTCGGGTGCGGCCTTGCGGCAGGTCCTCGTAATAGACATCCCTGGCGCCGCGGGTCAGGCGCGGGCGATCATTGTGCTGGACGAACGTCTGGTCGTTGAGCTGGATGATGACCCGGTCGCCGATCTCCTTGAGCACATCGACGCCCTTGGGCCGGCGGCGGTCGCGGATGTTCTCGTCGGGTGCGCGATCGAGGCGCTTGCCCTTCTCCTGCGTCACCGGGACGATCTTCTCGGTCCTGATCTCCTGCTGGGCGGCCTTGTCGTCGGTTGGCGGCGGTCCCTGGTCGACCGGAGCGACTGCGGGCTTCTGCCCCTGCTCGGTGCCTTGCTGGGCATTCTGGCCACCATTCTGCTGCCCGCCATTCTGGTTGGCGGGCTTTCTGCCGCCCTTGCGCTCGGCATCCTTCTGGCTGTCGAGAATGGGAGCGGCGTTCTTGTCGGCGGGCACCTCGCCCTGCACGGGGTTCTCACCCTGGGCAGGCGCGGCCTTGCCGCCGGTGGCGGGCTGTTCGCCCGTGGCGGGCTGCTGGCCGATCTGCGGCTGCTCGCCGGTCGCGGGCTGCTCGCCAGTCGCCGGTTGCTCGCCTACCGGTTTCCTGCCGTTCCTCTTCGTCTTGTCCTGCGGCTGTTCGCCTTGGGCGGGAGCCTGGCCGGCAGGAGCCTGCTCGGCCTTCGGCGCCGGCTGCTCAGCCGGGGCTTCCTTGTTGGTCGGCAAAGGTGTGGCTTCCGGCGTCGGTTGGTTCGTCCCAGCCGGTTTCCTGTGCTTGTCCGGCTTCTGCCCGGGCTCGGCGGCCGGCGCCTGCCCGCCAGGTGCTGTCTCGATCTGCTGGTCCTGCTTGCGCTTCTTGCGCGGGTTCTCGACCGGCTGGTTGTCATTGGCGGGTGCCGCCTGACCAGCGGGCGCCTGCTCGGTCTGTTGCTGCTGCTGCTGCTGGTCGCGCTTCTTCCTGCGCGGCTGCTGCTCCTCGGTGGCGGGAGCGGTTTCAGCGGCGGGCCCCTGCTGGGTCTGCTGCTGCTGCTGGTCGCGCTTCTTCCTGCGCGGCTGCTGCTCCTCGGTTGCGGGAGCAGTTTCAGCGGCGGGAGCCTGCTGGGTCTGCTGCTGCTGCTGCTGCTGGTCGCGCTTCTTCCTGCGTGGCTGCTGCTCCTCGGTCGCAGGAGCGGCCTCAGCGGCGGGAGCCTGCTGGGTCTGTTGCTGTTGCTGGTCGCGCTTCTTCTTGCGCGGCTGCTGCTCCTCGGTCGCGGGGGCGGCCTGGCTGGCGGGCGCCTGTTCGGTCTGTTGCTGCTCACGCTTCTTGCGCTCGGGTTTCTGATCTCCCTGCTGCTTCTGTGCGCAGGCTTCGGCTGATTCGCCCTCGGCACACGCCGCCTGGGCCAGGATGATTGGCAGGGCACCCCGTTGCATGGAGCCGAACGCAGCACTTCCCTGCAGCGGGGATGCGCCTAACGGCGCGGATGCCATCAACAGGCCAAGTGCGGTGCCTGCCAGAATCCGTGGTTGGCGTTTCATTGAAAATTCTCCTTGTGGGGTCCCATCCTTGCCGAAAACCGATTTTAACGAAATTGGTTCCAGCTGCCCATGGGTAGGGGCCGTACAGGGCGATTGGCCGGCCTTTTGAAGGCAACTTCGTGTCATTCGGCTGGGGTGTAGCCCTATTGCGGCCATTGCGATGCTTGACCTTGGCGATTGCTGGGGCCACATCCCCGGGATGGAAACACCGTTCTGGAAAACAAAGACGCTGGAGGCGATGAGCCCGGCCGAGTGGGAATCGCTCTGCGACGGTTGCGGCAAATGCTGCCTGTCGAAGCTCGAGGACGAGGATACGGGCGAAATCTACTGGACCAGCGTCGGCTGCCGGCTGTTCGATGCGCGGACTTGCCGCTGCGCCGACTACGCCAACCGGCTGGCGCGCGTTCCCGATTGCGTCGGCCTGACGCCGCAGAACGTGCGTACCATCAGCTGGCTGCCCAGCACATGCGCCTACAGGCTGGTTGCCGAGGGCCGCGATCTCTACTGGTGGCACCGGCTGGTGTCGGGCAGTGCCGAGACCGTGCATGAGGCCGGCATCTCGATGCGCGGCCGGGTCAAGGCGAGCGAAACCGACCTCGCCGAGCCGGAGGATTATTTTGACTATATGCTCGACGACGAGCCCTGAAGCTGGTGTCGGCAAGGCGCGCCGGAACCACACAGGGCAGGCCGTTTGAGGCGCATTGTTCGAAAACCGGCGGAGGTTTCCTTTTCCCGCCACATGAACCGCAGATGAACGGCGGGTTCGTAAATAGTTCAGACAGGCGAGTGCATTCTCCCACCATCGGTTTCACGAGGACGGGTATTAGCCCGCAACAAGGAGAGAGAACCATGTACACCACGATCAAGACGGCGGCCCTTTCGGCGCTGGTCGGGCTCGCCACGCTGGCCGCCATCCCCGCCCATGCCGACAGCCTCTATCTCGGTTTCGGCAACAACCAGGATCCGCGGTTCGGCGTCTATGCCGGCGACGACGGCTATCGCTACCGCCGTGACGAACGCCGTGACGATTGGCGCCGCGGCTGTTCGCCCGAACGTGCCCTCGACAAGGCCGACCGCATGGGACTGCGCCGTGCCCGCATCGTCGACGTCAATCGCCGCACGGTCAAGGTCATGGGCCGTCAGTACGGCGACCGCGTCGTCATCGTGTTCGCCAATGAGCGCGGTTGCCCCGTCATCGATCGCTGAAGCCTCTGGTAGCAGAGCCCCTTTCTCATCGGACGGGTGTGGCTCGACAAACCCCGCGGGAGCGATCCCGCGGGGTTTTTTCGCATCGGCTGTGGATCATCCGTCGTGGTCAGCGCCGGCGATGGAGGCCGTTGCTTCCGTCGCCGTTACTTCAGTTCAAAGGTGACGGTGACCTGGACGTTGTAGGAATTCTCGCCGGCCTGCACCGGAGCCGCGCCTGCCGCGGCATCGAAAGCCTTGGCGTTGATCGGCATCGGCATCGGCCTGATGTTCTGATCGGTGATTTCGAGCACCCGGCCGAGGCTGACGCCGGCGGCCACGGCAAGCGTCTTGGCCTTGGCGATGGCGTCGGCGACCGCTTTCTTGCGGGCCTCGCTCACGGTGGCCGACGGATTGTCGTTGGTGAAGGCGATGCCGCCGCCCTGGTTGACGCCGAGCGAAACCGCCTTGTCGAGGATCTCGCCCGTCTTGTCGACGTCGCGCACGCGCACCGAAAGCGTGTTGGTCACGTGGTAGGCGACGAGCTCGGCCTCCTGGCTGCCGTCCGGCTTGTTGGTGTAGTTGTAGCGCGGATTGATCTGGATGCCGGCGGTCTGCAGGTCGCGATCCTTGATATCGGCCGCCTTCATCGCCGCGATCACCGCAGCCATGGCGTCGTTGTTGGCGTCGAGCGCCGCACGCGCGGTCTTGGCTTCGCGCATCACGCTGAGCGTCAGCACCGCCAGATCGGGAGCGACGGTTGCTTCGCCTTCGCCGGACACGATGATGCGGGGCGGCGTCGGCAAATCGGCGGCTCCAGCCATCGCCGGAAAAGCGATTGCAGCGGCGAGCGCGAGAGGCAAAAGGTGTCTGGTCATGAAAATCTCCTTGGTCCGCGATCCTGTCGCGGATGCTCAACTAGGGCGCGAATATGGGCTGATTTGGGCGATCTGTGAAAGCCCGCAGGGAAAGCCTTGTGCCGTCGAAGGAAAAACATTAATCCAGCCCGCGTGGGGCCTGTAGCTCAATGGTTAGAGCCGGCGGCTCATAACCGCTTGGTTGGGGGTTCGAGTCCCTCCGGGCCCACCATTATCGTTATTTATCAATGGCTTACGGGATAGTTCGCCAAAGTCGATTCAAGAAGCCGGTCCGCCACTCGCCGATCGCCTTTATCTTCTAGCGAATGGCGGCTTTGCGCGCCTCATATCGCCCGTTGCGGTAAGCTCTGGTGTTTCCTAAAAAAGACCATTGCTAATTGCTTCGGGGAGGCCAACCCTGGTCGGTTCGCTTCATTAGGCTGCGCGGCTGAAGCGATTGATCCTGAAATCGTCGATCGGTATCTCGCAACGGTCGGTCACGATCAGTTCGGCCATGGCGTCACCAACGCCGGGGCCGAGCTGGAAGCCGTGTCCGCTGAAGCCGAAAGCGTGAAACAACCCTGGCGTCGTTGCCGAGCGTCCCATGACCGGCAGCATGTCCCGCACATAGCCTTCGCATCCGGACCAGGTGCGGATGACTGCAACCCGCGTGATTGCCGGCAGCAGCCGCGCGACAGCACGCAACTGCACCGGAAGTCGCATCGGATCGGCGGCCGCATGGCCAGGATCGAGGTCCACCGGCACCCTTTCGGCCGCGCCGCCGAAGACGATGTTGCCCCGCTCGACCTGGCGCAGATAGGCGCCATGGTCCTTGTCGCGCGTCCAGATGCCCACCACCGGCAAGATCCGATGCGGCAGCGGCTCGGTCACGCCCATCTGCGGGCCACGGGCGTCGAGCGGCACCTCCTCACCGAACTGCGCGGCGATGCGCGCGCCCCATGCGCCGGCGGTATTGAGCAGGCATTCGGCGTCGAATGTGCCCTTTCCAGTGGCGACAAGGAAGCCGGAATCCGTATGCTTGATCGTCTGGACTTCAGCTCCCTCAACAATTTCCGCGCCCAGCTTGCGCGCGGCTTCGGCGAAGGCCGGCGCGATCAGCCGCGGATTGCCGCTGCCGTCGCGGGGCGAGAACGAGGCCGCGATCGCGTCGGGACCGAGGCCGGGAAATCGGGCGCGAATCTCACTCTGTCCAAGTTCTTCCAGTTCAAGCCCCCAGGGCCGCGCGGCTTGAGCATAGGCGCGCATGTCGGCGAGACCGCCTTCATCGAAGATCAGCCGGACATGGCCGGTGGCGCGGAATTCCACGTCGCGGCCGAGCATTTTCTCGGCCTCGCCCCACAGACTGAGCGAGCGGTGGGCCAGCGGAAGCTGGGACAGATGGCGCCCGGTGCGCCGGATATTGCCGAAGGAAGCGACGGTTGCCCCCGTGCCGATCCGATTGCGCTCGATCAACGTCACGCGCGCGCCGCGCCTGGCAAGAAAATAGGCCGAAGCCGTCCCCATCAATCCGCCGCCTAGCACGATCACATCCATAGTCGTTTCTCAGAGCATGATTCCGAAAGTGGGAACCGGTTTCGGAAAAGATCTGCTCCAACGAAGAGCTAAATCAGGATGACGATTCAGCCAAACTTCATCCTGATTTAGCCCAGAGCGGATATCCTTGAACATGCTGATCTTGTCCGCCCGGCGGCATTGCGTCAAAGATGGGTTTGGACAAGAGCCATAAGTTTTACCTATGGAGTGGCAATGCGGGCGCGGCAGCTCGAAGTGTTTATCTCAATCATGCGGGCGGGCACTGTGACCGCCGCGGCGCGGATGCTGAACATCTCCCAGCCTGCGCTCAGCCAAATCCTGCTCCACACTGAGGACGAACTCGGCTTCACGCTGTTCGAACGTGTCAAGGGCCGGCTGCGTCCGACGCCGGAGGCGCTCGAGATCTTCGCCGATGCCGAAAGGCTATCGGCGGGGCTGGAGGGTTTGCGCCGCAAGACCACCGACCTGCGTCTCGGCCGGACCGGGTTGGTGAGGGTCGCGGCCTCGCCGCCGCCGGCGATGGCGATATTGCCGCGCGCATTTACCAAATTCCGGGCGCAGCATCCCGATATTCTGCTGCGTTCCCATATGGCGCCAATCGCCGCGATCGTCGACATGCTGCGCGCCGGCGATGCCAGCCTCGGCGTGGCCATGGACGACCGCCTGCCTCCCGACATCGAGGCCGAAGTGATCGGCAGCGTAGGCTTCGCTTGCCTGCTGCCCACTGGACATGCGTTGGCAAGGAAAACCGAGCTGGTTCTCGCTGATCTCGTCGGGGAGGAGTTGATATCCTATCGCGGAAACACCCGTCCCGCTGACGAACTGGCCCACGCCGGCCGCGCGCAGGGCGTCACGCTCTCGCCGTCGCTCGAGATCGACGTCTCCATTTCCGCGGTCGGCTTCGTCCAGCCCGGTCTCGGCATCGCCTTGGTCGACGCGCTGCTGCCATGGCACCAGTTTGCCGGGCTTGCCGTCAGGCCGCTGGTCGAAGGGCCGGAATTTCCGATCGCGTTGCTCACCTCGCGCACACGGGGGCTGTCGCGGGCCGACGAGATGATGCGCGACGAAATCCGTGCTGCCTGTTCGGCCGTCCTCGGCGAACATCGCGCCGAAGCATAAGCAAGGCTTATATCTTTGCTCGTCATCCATCTTGGACCCTGACCGTCCGCTCGTGCCAGTCCTGGTCCGCGGACAGGAAGGGACGCATCATGGACGGTACGATCACGGCGAATGAGGCGCTGAAAGAGGCTGACTGGAAGGTCGGCGTCGATATTGGCGGAACATTCATCGATTTTTGCGCGCTCGAAGTAAACTCCGGACGCGTCGCTTCGCTGAAGGTGCTGACGACGCCGGAGGATCCCGGCGCCGAACTGATGACGGGTCTTGCCCTTCTGGCCGAGCGCGAAGGCTTCGATCCAGTCCGTATGACGCGCTTCGTGCATGGCACGACCGTCGGTATCAACACGATCATCCAGCGCAAGGGCGCGCCGCTCGCGCTCTTCACCAATGCCGGATTCGAGGATGTCATCGAATTGGCGCGGCTTCGCATGCCGGACATGTATTCGCTGTTCTGCTCGCGGCCGGATCCGCTGATCTCGCGTGACATGGTCTTCGGCATTCCAGCTCGCATGCGCGCCGACGGGAGCGAGACCAGAGCGCCGGACATGGCGGCGGTGGAAAGCGCGGTCGCTGCGGCGAAATCGAACGGCGCGCAAGGGATCATCATCTCCTTCCTTCATGCTTGGCGCAATGCTGCGCAGGAAGCTGCCGTCAAGGCGGCGATCACGCGCCTTGCGCCCGACCTGTTCGTCTTCACCTCTGCCGAGGTCTGGCCTGTCATCCGCGAATACGAGCGCAGCTCGACCGCCATTCTCAATGGCTATGTCCATCCGCGCGTCTCGGGCTATCTGACCGCGCTGGAAGAGCGGCTGAAGAGCCGCGGTGTACCGGCGCGCCCGATGCTGACGAAGTCGAACGGCGGGCTGATGAACGCTGCGGAAGGCAAGCGCGCCTGCGTGAACATGCTCTTGTCGGGGACGGCGTCAGGAGTGATCGGCGCCTCGTGGCTGGCGCGCCAGGCTGGCGAGGACAAGGTTCTTACCCTCGACATCGGCGGGACCTCGGCCGACTTCGCGCTCATCATCGGCGGCAAGGCGCAATTCGGCACCGGCGAGCTGATTGGCGAATTCCCGCTCCATATCCCCTCCGTGTCGGTGAGCTCGATCGGCATCGGCGGCGGCTCTATCGCCTGTGTCGACGCCCAGGGTGTGCTGCGCGTCGGGCCGGAATCGGCTGGATCGACACCTGGGCCGGCATGCTATGGCCGGGGCGGCGAGCGGGCGACAGTGACGGACGCCATGGTGGTGTGCGGTTGGCTCGGTCACAGCGAGATGGCCTATGGACAGCTTCGCATCGATACCCGGCTGGCGTATCGCACGGTCGGTGACCTTGCCGCCCGGCTCGGCCGCCCGGTGGAGCAGACGGCCCAGGCGATCCTGGACATCGCGGTGTCGGAAATGTTCGTCGAGGTCGAGAAACTCGCCTCGCGCGCCGGCGTGGACCTGCGCGAATTCACGCTCATGCCGTTCGGCGGCGGCGGCCCGATGCTCGGCGCCTTCCTTGCCCGCGAACTTGGTATGAAACGCGTCATGGCGCCGCGCCGCCCCGGCGTGGTGTCGGCCCTGGGTGGGCTGGTGGCGGATCTGCGCGGAGATTTCATCCGGACCGTCTTCAGCCCGTTATCGGACGCGTCGCTGCCGGCAATTCGCGAGGCCTTCGACGCGCTTGCGGGCGAGGGCCGTCATTGGCTCGCAGCGCAGGGGCATAATGCGGCCGCGGAACTCAATCTCTTCTGTGACATGCGCTATGTCGGGCAGAGCTATGAGATCGAAGTCGTCCTTTCGCCGCAATGGCTGGCGGATGGCGATATGGCCGCCATCGTGCAGGCTTTTCACCTCACCCATCAGCAGCTCTACGATTTTCACGATCCGGACGGCGACATTGAGCTTGTGAACATCCGGCTGTCCGCCATAGGCGCGGGGCCGAAACTTTCCTTTCCGCAAACCGATGCGGTCGACGCCCCGGCCAATCCGGCACGACGGCTCGCGGTCTATACGGGCCTCGGCGTCGAGACCGTCGACCTTCACGACCGGCAGACCCTCGTGCCTGGCAGCACGTTCCATGGGCCTGCCGTGGTCGTTCAGGAAGATACAACGTTTGCAATCCCCGCGGGAGCGCAGGCACGGGTCGACCGCCATCTCAACCTTCTGCTGACCTTCCCGGAGTGACGCCATGTTTGACCGCACAAACCTGCAGGTTCTGGCGAACCATGCCCGCGCGGCGGCCGAAAACATGGCCCACACGCTCCACCGCACCGCGCACTCCGCCTTCGTCAAGGAGACGCAGGACTTCACGGTGATGCTGATGGACACCACGGGCGCGACCTTCGCTGTGCCGATGGAACTCGGTGCCACCTGGTATCCGGGGCTTTCGTACCACCGCGCGATCGCGATGGTCAGCGACTACCGGCCGGGAGATGTTGCCTTCACCAACGATCCCTATTCCGGCCACGTCGCCACGCATGCGCCCGACACGCATCTGTGGAAGCCGGTCTTCGTCGACGGGGAGATCGTCGCCTGGACCGGCGGGCACATCCACAACACCGACATGGGCGGGGCGGTGCCGGCCTCGCTCAGCCGGGCGCTGACCGAAATCCACCAGGAAGGCATCCGCTTTCCGCCCATGAAGCTGGTGAAGGAGGGCGTCTTCGACGAAACCATCCTGCGCATCATGAGCACCAATGTGCGCAAGCCCGACCTCAACATCGGCGACATCAAGGCGCTGGTCGGCGCACTCAACACCGGCGAGCGCAAGATCCAGGCGATGGTGAAGAAGTTCGGCAGGGCCGGCTTCGTCGAAGGCGTCGCCGCGCTTCTCGATCACGCGGAGGCGCAGGCGCGTGACGTGCTCCGCTCCATGCCCGACGGCACATGGGAGTTCGCCGACTATGCCGACGAGGATTCGGTCGAAGCCAATCCTTGCCGGCTGAAGCTGACGCTGACGATCAGGGGCGACGAGGCGGTGCTCGACTTCACCGGCTCCGATCCGCAGCTCGGCTCCTCGCTCAACGTGCCCTCGGGCGGCGATCCGCGCCACACCATGCTGCTGGTAGGCGTCTACTATGTGCTCTACACGCTGAACCCGAAGATCCTGCTCAACACGGGTCTCACCCGGCCGTTTACTTGCATCACGCCCCTGGGTTCGGTGCTCAATCCGGTCGACCCGGCCGCCGTGGGCATGCGCTCGCTTACCTGCGCCCGGCTACGCTCGGTTATCTTCGGCGCTTTCTCGCAGGCCGTGCCAGAGCGGCTGCCCGCAGCACCGGCCGGCAACAACTGCATCGTCAACGTCATGACCACGGATGAGCGCACCAGCCGGACCGTCATCGCGGCGGTGAACCCCGTGGTGGGTGGCGGCGGGGCGATGCCGCATCGCGATGGGACAAACGGATCGGGCGCGGATGCCGCCTATCTCAAGAACACGCCGATCGAGATCACCGAAACCGAAACCCCGGTCGAATTCGTGAAATACGGGCTCGCCAGGGACAGCGGCGGTGCGGGCCGCTGGCGCGGCGGGCTGGCGACCGAAATGGCCTTCCGCGTCTTTGCCCCCGACTCCAGGATTACAGCACGCAACCGCGACCGCAGCTTCTTCCGTCCCTGGGGCGTGCTGGGCGGTAAGGCGGCCGGCCTGTCGGACATGATCGTCAATCCCGGGACCGAGCACGAGCGGCGGCTGGGCAATATCGACACGGCGGTCCTGCAGCCAGGGGACATGCTCGAGATCCGCTCCGCTGGAGGCGGTGGGCGTGGCGATCCGTATCAGCGCGAGCCGTGGCAGGTGGCGCGGGACGTGCGGCGCGGCTATGTCTCGGCGGCAGCGGCCGAGCGCGATTACGGCGTCGTCCTGCGCGGCGGCGAGGTCGACGAGCAGGCGACGACGCAGCAGCGCGCACGGCACGGGCTCCCTGCCGGCCATTTCCATTTCGGTCCGGAGCGCGACGGCTACGAAGCACAGTGGACGCCGGCCTCCTATGATCGGCTCCACACCCTGTTGGATGCCTTGCCGATCCATTGGCGGTTCTTCGCCAAGACAGAAATCTTCCGGCGCATGAAGGGACGCGCCGGGCCGGAGGGAGTTCAGACGGCCTTCGATGCGGTCTGCGAACGCTTCCCCGAACTGCCGCGTCCTCGCCCGGTGCGAGAGGCCGCGGAATGATGACGCCCGGCCGCATCGTCCGGCTGGCGGAGCGCGACCGGGCAGAGGTGCATTTCCTTCTCGCCGGTGAGATGCGCGGCGCGCTCGCGGGCGACACCGTGCTGACCGCGATGCTGGCATCAGGACACGCCTTGCGGAACTCCGAGTTCGGATCGGAGCCGCGCGCCGGTTTCTGCCTGATGGGCGCCTGCCAGGACTGCTGGGTTTGGCAAGAGGAGGGACCGCGTCTGCGCGCGTGCACAATCCTGATTGCCGAGGGCATGCGGCTGCGCACGACGCCGCCGGAGAACTGGCCGTGAGCGATCTTGCCTCGCCGCGGATCGTGATCGTGGGTGCAGGCCCCGCCGGTATAAGGGCTGCGGCGACGCTGGTTGATGCTGGCCTCCATCCGATCGTGATCGACGAGGGGCAGCGCGCGGGCGGGCAGATCTATCGTCGCCCGCCTGCCGGGTTTACCCGCCCCCCGCAACAGCTCTATGGGTCGGAGGCGCAAAAGGCGCGCGCGCTACATTCGCTCTTCGACCAGCTGGCCGCAGAGGGGCGGCTCACCCATTACGCGCGCAGCTCGGTCATTGCCGTGCACGAGGGTCGTCTGCATGTTCTGGGGGAGAGCGGCGTCCAGGTGATCTTCTATGACCGTCTGATCCTTGCCACTGGCGCATCCGACCGCGTCGCTCCCGTCCCCGGCTGGCAGAGCGCCGGCGTCTACAGCCTCGGCGCGGCGCAGATCGCGCTGAAGGTACAGGGCGTGGCACTCGGGCGACGGATCGTCCTGATGGGATCCGGGCCTTTACTGACCCTGGTTGGCGCCCAACTTGTCAAGGCCGGCGCCCATGTGCCGGCGGTGCTCGACACCTCTCCCTGGCGCCAGCAACTACGAGGGCTCTGGGAGCTTGCCGCTCGGCCAGTCGTCGCGTTGCGCGGCTTGGTTATGCGAGCGCGGCTTGGTGGCCGTTATCATGCGGGCGTGACGCTCGAACGGATCGAGACCGACGGGTCGGGCGTGGCGGCGGTGCGCTGGCGCGACGCTGGTGGAAGGCAGCGCGCCACCTCATGCGACATGGTGGGTATTGGCTGGCATTTGCGGGCGGAGACGCATCTCGCCGACCTGGCAGGATGCGCCTTCACCTATGACGAACAGTGGCGGCAATGGCTGCCAAAAATCGATGGGATGGGTCGGGCCGGCAATGGGGTCTATCTAGCCGGCGATGGGGTCCGTCTCCTCGGGGCGGACGGCGCGGAGATTGCTGGGTGCCTTGCCGCGGCCGCGTGCCTTGCCGATCTCGGACGTCCGGCGCCGTCCGCCAAGGCCGATCTGCACAAGCTTGCGCGGCTCGAGCGCTTTGCCCGCGGTCTGGCTTTCGCGTTTCCCTGGCCGTCCGAGATGGTGCGGGCACTGCCCGAGGACGCGATCGTCTGCCGCTGCGAGAATGTGAGCGCGGGCGCCGTGCGCGAGAGCGCGGATGCCGGCGGCGGCGAGGCCAACAGGGTGAAATCGCTTTCGCGCGTCGGAATGGGGCGCTGCCAGGGGCGTTACTGCCAACTGGCCGCCGTCGAACTCGTCGCGGCGAAGGCCGGTTGCAAGCCCGGCGCCGTCGGCCGGTTTCGCGGGCAGGCGCCTGTCCGACCAGCGCCGATCGGCGCCTTTCTTCGGGAAAGCTGATGCGATTGCTAAAGCCACGGCTTTGGGGACGGGCATGAATCGCCTCTCAGAAGTCGGCGACCTTGCCCCAGGCCGAAGCGTCGAAGCGGCGCGGATCGTAGGGTGTCGCATCGACGATCGGTTCCGACCCGGCCACCAGATCGGCGACGAGGTGTCCAGCGCCAGGCCCAATGCCGAAGCCGTGCCCCGAAAATCCGGCAGCCAGGAAGAAACCCGGAACGGTAGGGATCTCGCCGATGGCGGGCACGCCGTCCGGCGTGCTGTCGATGTAGCCGGCCCAGGCCGCGCTGATCGTCGTCTTGCGCAGCGCCGGCAGCAACTCAAGCGCACGGGCATGGGTCAGGCGGATGGTCGCCTGGTCCGGCGCCGGATCGAGAATGCGCATGCGCTCCATCGGCGTCGGTTGGTCGAGCCGCCAAAGCTGAAGCGTTTCGTGCCCAGAACGCACACCCTGCAGGCCGCCGGGCGCGAGGCTGCGCCACCGCTTCAGGAACATCGGCACGAATTGCGACGAAAAGCGCAGTTGCTGCGGCGTGACATCCACGCGTCCGCGACCGCTTATGGCGAGCGTATAGCCGCCGTTGCCGCGACGTGTAACCGAGATCCGTGCCGTGTGCAGCGCATCCGGAAGGCCCTCCGCCCCGGGCGACACGGACAGGATGGAGGAGCGGACCGAGGCCTGCGGGAAGCGGAAGCCGAACTGATGGCAAAAGGAGGAGGACCAGGCGCCGCCAGCCAGGACCGCCACCTTCGTGCGGATCGTCGCTTTTTCGGTGACAATGGCACTCAGGCGTCCGCCCTCGGTCTCGATGCCGCGTGCGGCGCAATTTTGGTGCGCCGTGCCTGTGAGCTTCAGGATGGCACGAGCGACCGCGGGCGCGGCTCGCGACGGATCGGCGGTGCCGTCGGTCGGCGAGAAGACGCCGCCCTTCCACGTCCGGCCCGTGGCGCCGCCCCGCTCGCTGGCCTCGGCGCCGTCGAGCATGTGCGTCGTGACGCCAGCCGTTCTGGCAAAGTCGCGCCAGCGCGCCCACCCGGCCAGTTCCGCCTCGTCATTGCTGAGGTAGAGCAGGCCGCAGCGGCGAAAGCCGGTGTCCTCCCCGGTGTTTGCCGCAAAACGCTCCCACAGATCGAGGCTTCGTGTCGCCATCGGCAGTTCGCGGGCGTCGCGATTCTGCTGGCGGCACCATCCCCAGTTCCGGGAGGACTGCTCGGCGCCGATGCGCCCCTTGTCGATGAGCGCAACCTTCATGCCGCGCCCCGCCAGGTAGTAAGCCGCAAAGACGCCAACGATACCGCCGCCGATTACCACCGCGTCCGCGGATTGCGGCAGTTCGCCGGATGTCTCGATTTGCTGCAGCGGCGCGCGCATGATCCTCTCTCGTTTGACGTTTCAATCTATCGCGTTGCGCAGGCAGCCGCTGCTGCAGTTGAAGGCGAAGCAGAATTTTATTCCGACGAGCCCGTGGAAATCGGAAGTCCCTGCGTTTCAAAGCAGTGTTCGTTCGGATGGACAGGCATACGGGCTGTGGTAGTGTCGATGGTTGTTGGCACGGCAGCATTTTGTGCTGTGGCTTGCGTTGTTCGGAGACGGCCATGAAACTGGATCGGATTGACATCAAGATTCTGCACGAACTGCAGAAGAACGGCCGCGTGACCAATGTAGAACTGGCCGAGTTGGTGCATCTGTCGCCGAGCCCGTGCCTCATGCGGGTCAAGAAACTCCAGTCGGAAGGCTATATCGAAGGCTATTCGGCGCAGATCAATATCGGCAAACTCGGCCAGATGCTGACCGTGTTCACTGAGGTCACCCTGAGGAACCATCGCCAGGTGGACTTCGCCCGCTTTCTCGCCGTGGTGGAGAAGATCGACCAGGTCATCGAATGCCATCTCGTCTCGGGCGGCTACGACTACCTGATTAAATTCGTGACCGCCGGCATCGGCGAGTACCAGACGATCATGGAGCGGCTGACCGATATGGATATCGGTATCGACAAGTATTTCAGCTTCGTAGTGCTGAAATCTCCCATCGTCAAGGCGCACATGCCGCTGCCCAGCCTGTTTCCGATGTAGTCAGCGGCGGCCGTGCCGCACTGCATTTGTCGCCTCGCTACAAGATGTCAGTTCGCAAGATCGGGTGCAGTGCTTTCAATTCGGCTTGCATCTCGGCCATCATCCAGGCGCGGATGTCAGAAACGATCGGTCGTACCGGCTGTGAGCGCGGTGCAATCAGCTGATGGATCCGGCCCGTGTTGATCTGCCGGTCCGAAGCTGGGACAAGGGTTCCCTGAAGCAACGCCCTTGAGACGTTGCTGAGCCAGCCGAGCGCCACGCCTTCCCCATTCATCGCGGCCTGAAGCACGACCGCGTAGTCCGAGAATTCGAGCCACTTTGCCCTTCTGGTCTTGCGGTTGGCCACGTTGCCCCAGGCGTCCAGCCACTGCTCCTTGGCGTCCGTGAGATGCAGCAGGACATGGCCCTCACCAGTCCCGGCATGCATCAACAGACCGTGGGCTGACAAATAGGATGGGCTGCATACCGGAACAATGATTTCCGGCGAGAACGCCCAGCGGTGATAGTGGGTGTCGTCGTCCGACAGGATCCTCGTGGCAAGGTCGACATTCTCGGCGGGGCCTCTCAGAACGCCCGCGATCAGTTCGAACCTCAGGTCCACATCAGGAAACCTCGTGTTGAAAGCTCCTAACCTGGGAACGAACCAATATGTTGCCAGAGAACTAGAAAGAGAGAGGGTGACCACCGGCTTTGCAGCACCGCTCTGCTTGATTCTCCGGATCACCTCCTCGATGCCATCAAATCCCTCCCGCACGGCCGAATAGAGCGCACGCCCTTCGGCGGTTGGGGCCAATCCCGCTGGACTGCGCGTGAAAAGCGCGACCCCAAAATCGGCCTCGAGCTGGGCGATGCTGCGGCTGACCGATGGTTGCGTGACATTGAATTCGCGCGCGGCGGCGGTGAAACTGCCTGAGCGGACAGCAGCTTCGAAAACGAGCAATCCGCGCGCGGAAGGGATGAGTTTTGCGAAACCGGCCATACGCCCAGCGTATAGCCACCATAACAATTTCAAGCTTTCTCCGGCCTCACAAATGACGGACTATAACCTTCATGAATGGGATGGGGCACGACGTGAACACAGCGGCATCTCCCGCAAGCGGCACGTCCGGCGATCCTCTGCTTCAACCGTTTCGGCTCAAGGGTCTGACGCTGCGCAACCGTGTTGTCAGCACCAGTCACGCCTCGATGCTGGATGATGGCGGCCTGCCGCTCGAGCGCTACCAGCGCTACCATGAGGAGAAGGCGCGCGGCGGCCTGGCGATGACCATGGCGGGCGGCTCGGCCATGACCTCGCCCGACTCCAGTTGGGGCGGCGGTCAGCTGGACCTTTCGACCGATCGCATCGTCCCTCATCTCCAGTCGCTGTCGCAGCGAATCCATCGCCATGGCGCCGCCGTCATGTGCCAGGTCTCACATCTTGGGCGGCGCGCCACCGCCTATGCCGGGAACTGGCTCGCGCCGGTGGCACCGTCACGCATTCGCGAGCCGCGAAACCGCAACTTCCCGAAGGAGATGGACGGCGCCGACATCGACAGGATCATTGGCGATTACGCCAGCGCCGCCAAGCGCTGCCGTGACGGAGGTCTGGACGGCATCGAAACCGTTACCGGCGGCCATCTGATCGGCCAATTCCTGTCGCGCAGAACCAATAAGCGCACGGATGCCTACGGCGGCTCGCTGGAAAACCGGGCCCGCTTCGGCTTGATGGTTCACGAGACGATCCGCCGCGCCGTCGGCGACGACTTCGCCGTGGGCATCCGCTTCGTGATCGACGAGGCGGCCGAAGACGGGCCGGATTTCGAGGAATGCCTTGATTTCGCCCGGCTATTCGAGCGGGAAGGCCACATCGACTTCTTCAACTGCATCTTCGGCCGCATGGACACCGACCTGTCCTTGGCCGAGCAGAACATGCCCGGCATGTTTAGCCCGAGCGCGCCGTTTTTGCCTCAGGTCGGCAGGTTCAAGCGGGAAACCAAACTGCCCGTCATCCACGCCGCAGCAATCCGGGACCTAGCCACGGCTCGACATGCCATCCGCGAAAACCTTGTCGACCTGGTTGGCATGACCCGGGCGCATATTGCCGACCCCCATATCGTCAACAAGGTGATGCGCGGAGAAGAAGAACGCATCCGCCCGTGTGTCGGCGCATCCTATTGCCTGTATAAGAAGGTGCAATGCATTCACAACCCGGCCAGCGGCCATGAGACGATCGTCAATCACATCATTGAACGGGCCGAAACGCCGAAACGGGTGGTGGTGGTCGGCGGTGGCCCGGGTGGGACGGAAGCGGCACGGGTCGCCGCCGAGCGCGGACACAAAGTGACCCTGCTTGAAGCGGGAGCACGGCTTGGCGGGCAGGTGCTCGTCGCGGCCTCCGCCTCCGACCGCAAGGATCTCATCGGCATAGTCGACTGGCGTACCGGCGAACTCACTCGCCTTGGTGTGGAAGTTCGTCTCAACACCTATGCTGACGCAGAAGTGGTCCTCGCCGATAAACCGGACGCGGTCATCATCGCCACCGGCGGCGTTCCCGACATGGAGTGGCTGGAGGGCGCCGAATATTGCGACAGCGTCTGGGATGTTTTGACCGGGGTGGTGCCGGCGAAGGACGATGTGCTCATCTACGATGAGACCGGACGCCAGGCCGCAATTTCCTGCGCTCTGCATCTTGCCCGTCCGGGGCGCTTGGTCAGCCTGGCGATAGCGGACGACACCTTGGCGATCGAGACGCCTTATCCGGACAGGGTGAGTTTTCGCAAACGCGCCGCGGAACGCGGCATCCGCGTCATCAGCGACGTGCGCCTGGTCAAGGCAGCACGCCAAGGCAACGGAATCGCCGCCACGTTCCGGCACGAACTCACCGGTGCGGAAACGGAAGTGCCGGCAGCCCAACTCATTGTCGAGCGCGGCACCGCGCCCATGGAGGATACCTACCAGGAATTGCGTGCGCGCTCAGCCAACAACGGCGTCACCGATATAGCACTCATGACCGGAGCGGGGACAAAGAAAGCTGATAATGCCCAAGCCGCTGGATCGTTTGTCTTGCACCGCATTGGAGACGCGGTTGCCAGCCGGGACATCTACTCGTCGATCTACGAGGCCTACCGGCTCGGCTCGCAATTGTAGCGTCGGGAGAGTTCCGCGGCATGGATGACGGCGGAGCCTGACGGCGGCTCCCAACACCTCTATTCCTGGGCAGTTCATGGAACTCGATCGAATTGACATCGAGATTCATGAGCGGCTCACCACATGGATATCGGCATTGACAGGTGTTTCAGCTTCCCGGTGCTGAGGTCTCCCACCGTCACGGCGCATATGCCACTGCCCCGCCTCTTTCCCTTGTAGTCAGCGATGGCCGTACTGGCTGACCAGCTCGGGGTCTCGGACGAGGCCATCGAGCCATGTCGGATCGAGCTTCGGCACCGAGGAGAACAGAAGCTTCGAATAGGGGTGGGTGGGCACCTTCAATTTGTCGGGCGTAATCTGCTCCACCCGCTCGCCATTGTACATGACCATGATCTCGTCGCAGATCGCTTCGACGACCGAGAGGTCGTGGCTGATGAAAATGTAGGAAAGGCCCAACTCGCGCTGCAGGTCCTTGAGCAGTTCGATCACGGCGGCCGCCACTACCGTGTCGAGCGCCGAGGTGATTTCGTCGCAGATGATGAGCTTGGGCCCGGCCGCCAGGGCGCGCGCGAAGTTCACCCGCTGCTTCTGGCCGCCCGAGAGCTCCGACGGGCGACGGTAGCGCAACGCCCGCGGCAGGCGGACCATGTCAAGCAGTTCGTCGACGCGCTTCGAGCGCGCCTGCCGGTCGAGCCGGTGATAGAAGGCCAGCGGACGGGAGATGATGTCTTCGATCGGCTTGGCTGGATTGAGCGCGGTGTCGGCATACTGGAACACGATCTGCATCTCGCGCAGCTGGTCCTGGCTGCGTTTGCCTGCGGCACGCTGCAGTTGCTTGCCGTCGAAGATGATGTCGCCGGCCGCGGCCGGATGAATGCCCGCGATAACGCGCGCGAGCGTCGATTTTCCGCAGCCGGATTCGCCGATGACGCCGAGGTTGCGTCCTTTCTCGACGACCAGGCTGACGGTATCGACGGCCCGGATAAGTGGCAGTCCGTCATCTCGCAGCGCGCCATAGCCGGCAGTCACATTGTCGATGCGCAGCAACGGCTTCGCGCCGGCATCTGCGTCCGCATGCGCTTGCCGCGGCTTCGGTTCGAAGGCAGCAAGCAGTTCGCGCGTGTAGGCGTGCTGGGCAGCCGAAAGAATCTGAACCGTGCTGCCGGTCTCCTGCACTTCGCCGCCCTTCAGCACGACGATGTGGTCGGCGATCTGGGCGACGACGGCGAGATCGTGGGAAACATAGACCCCAGCTATCCCACCCGCCCGCATGACCGACTTGAATGCCTTCAGCACGTCGATCTGCGTCGTCACGTCGAGTGCTGTCGTCGGCTCGTCGAAGATAACCAGCTTGGGATCGCCGATAAGGGCCATGGCCGCCGACAGCCGCTGCAATTGCCCACCTGAAACCTGGTGCGGATAACGGGCGCCGATCCCTTCCGGATCCGGCAGCGACAAGGCCCTGAACAGCTCGACAGCCCGCTTTCGCGCCTTCTGGGGGGGCATCAGCCTGTGGATGCGCGTAACCTCGATCACCTGCTCCATGATGGTCGACGAGGGATTAAACGAGGCTGCGGCACTTTGCGGAACATAGGCAATGTCGGTGCCTCGCAACCTGGCGCGCTGCTTTTCGGAAAGTGCGGCTATGTTCTTGCCGTTCACATTGATCTCGCCACCGGTGATCCGGCAGCCCGGTCGCGCGTGCCCCATGAGCGAGAGCGCCACCGTTGTCTTGCCGGAGCCGCTCTCTCCGATCAGGGCGACGATCTCGCCGTCGGCGATATCGAGACTGACGCCCTTGATGATTTCGACGACACGTCCGGCGTCGGTCGTCGCCTCGATCCTCAGGTTCCGGACCTCGACGAGATTGGTCATGCGTCCCTGTCCCTGATCTTCTGCGGCAGGTTGTCGATCAGCAGGTTGACGCTGATGGTGAGGCTGGCGATCGCCAGCGAAGGCACGATGACTGCCGGCGCCGCGAAGGGCAGGCCGCCGATGTTCTCGCGCACCAGCGCGCCCCAGTCGGCGAGCGGCGGCTGCAGGCCGAGTCCCAGGAACGAGAGGCCGGAGAGCAGGAGCACGATGAAGACGAAGCGCAGGCCGAAGTCGGCGAGCACCGGGCGGATGATATTGGGCAGGATCTCCGACCCGATGAGATAGACGATGCTCTCGCCACGGACGCGAGCGACGGTCATGAAATCCATGGTGTTGATGTTGACGGCGAGCGCCCGCGCGAAGCGGTAGGCGCCTGGTATATAGATGACGGCCAGCGTCAGGATCAGCGCCTGGATCGACGAGCCGACCGCGGCAACGACCACAAGGCCGAACAGTTTGCTGGGAATGGAATTCAAGGCGTCAAGGAAGCGGCTGAGGCAGGTGTCGAGCCAGCCGCCGGTGACGGCCGCGATCATCCCCAGCACGACGCCCGAGAAGCAGGCGATGGCGACGGCGGCGAGCGATATGCCGACGGTGTAGCGCGCGCCCATAAGCACCCGCGAGAGCATGTCGCGCCCCAGATAGTCCGAGCCGAGCCATAACCCCTGACGCATCGGGCCGAAATAATCGTCGTCGACGATGTCTCCAATCGAATGAGGAATGATGTAGGGCGCGAGGATCGCGACGAGCGTCCAAGCCAGGATGACCAAAGCGGCCACGATGCCCACGAGGCTGTAGCTGTGGCCCAGGAAGGACCGACGGGAGGTTGTGGCGCGCGCAACCGTCATCTGAGCCTCGGGTTGGACATGATGGCGACGACATCGGCGGCGGTGATGAGGAAGAGATAGCCGAGGCAGAAGATCATCGCGCAGCTCTGGATCAGCGGCAGGTCGCGGGTGGCGACGGCATCGACCATCAGCTTGGCGATGCCGGGATAGTTGAAGATTGTCTCGACGATGATGACGCCGCCGACCAGGTAGGACAGCGACAGCGCAACCGCGTTGACGATCGGCCCGAGCGCGTTGGGAAGCGCGTGCTTGAGCACCATGCGGCCGCGTGAGGCGCCTTTGAGCAGCGCCATCTCGACATAAGGCGCGGAGAGCGTTTCGAGTACCGCGGCGCGGGTCATGCGGATCATCTGGGCGGAGATGACGAAGGTCAGCGTAATCACGGGCATTGCATAGATGCGCACGAGGTCGGTCAGAGTATGCGCCTCATTGACCGAGGACAGCGCCGGCAGCCATTTAAGATAAACGGCGAAGAGCAGGACGGCGAGGGTCGCGACCATGAATTCCGGCACGGAGATGACGCCGATCGAAAGGACGGTGACGGTGCGGTCGTAAAGGGAGCCGCGCAGCATGGCGGCGGTGATACCCAACGTCAGCGCCAGGGGCACCGAGAGCAGGGTGGTGATGCCGGCAAGCTCCATGGTGTTGACGAAGCGACCGCCGATCAGCGCCGCGACCGGCATCTGGTTGGCATAGGAGGTGCCGAGGTCGCCGTGGAGCAGGCCGAGAAGCCAGCGTAGGAAGCGAAGGATCGCCGGATCGTTGAGATGCATGGCCTCGCGCAGGCCGGCGACGGCTTCGGGAGTCGCCGCCTGGCCAAGCAGGATCGACGCGGTGTCGCCAGGCAGCATGCTGGTGGCGAAAAACACGGCGAACAGGACGATCAGAAGCGTGACGGCCGCAATCCCCAGCCGCTTCAGCACGAGGTTGAGAACCCCAGACGTCATGGAAGCGCTCCCTGCGGTTGTTCGGCCAAGCAATCTTGCGCAATGAAATGCCGGGGGCTGGCTGACTGGCCCCCGGCTGGCTTCCCTCAGGCTTCGAGCCAGAGATATTCCGCCATTGCGTAGCCCATCATGCCACCGAGCGGGTTCGCCTCCAAACCCTTCACCTTGCTGGAGAGGGCATCCACGTTGGAAATGTAGGCCGGGATGATGGTGCCGGCCTCCTCGGAGACCATAGCCTGCATCTGGCCATAGATCTCCTTGCGCTTGGCCTGGTCGAGCAGGCCGCGCGCCTCGATGAGCATCTTGTCGAACTTCTCGGACTTGTATTGGCTTTCGTTCCACGGCGCGTTGGATGCGTAGAGGAGCGAGAACAGGATGTCCGGCGTCGGGCGCGGATTGATGTTGCCGAAATGGATTGGCGCCTTGAGCCAGTAATTGTCCCAGTAGCCGTCGGCCGGGACGCGCTGGACGTCGAGCTTCATACCGATATCCGCGCCGGCGGCCTGGATGATCACAGCCATGTCGATCGACGAGGTGGCGGCGTCGGAAGCGACCACCGGGATGGACTGGCCGAGCAGGCCTGCCTTCTGGAAGTGGAACTTCGCCTTGTCCGGGTCGAAAGCCTTCGGCTTGACGTCGGCGTTGTGGAAGACATTGGCCGGCGAGACGGGCTGGTCGTTGCCGATTTCACCGAGGCCACGCAACGCCGATTTGACGATCTGCTCGCGGTTGACGAGATATTTCATGCCGGCCACGAAGTCGGCCTTGTTGCCGGGGTCCATATCGAGCCGAATGTTGAGATCCGTGTAGTTGCCCGAGGTCGTCTTCGACACTTCGAAGCCCTGCTGGCCGCTGATGAGCTTCATCGCGCGCGGATTGATCGAGGCGGCGAAGCTGATGTCGCCGGACAAGAGCGCGTTGACGCGGGCGCTGTCGTCACTGATGGCGATGAATTCGAACGAATCCAGGTAGGGCTTGCCCGATTTCCAGTAGTTCTTGTTCTTGGTGACCACCGAACGCACGCCAGGTTCGAACGTTTGCAGCACGAACGCGCCGGTGCCATTGCCCTTGGAGAAGTCCGTGGTGCCGTCTGCGACGATCATGAAATGGTGCAGCGCCAGGATGGTCGGCAGGTCGGCATTCGGGTCGGCGAGCGTGATTTCCACGGTCGACTTGTCGACCCCCTTGAAGCCGGTCATCTGCGCCGCGATCTTGGCGACCTTGGAACCGACCGACTTGTCGAGATGGCGCTTCAGCGAGAAGACGACGTCGTCGGCGGTGAGGTCCTTGCCGTCGTGGAAGGTGACGCCCTTGCGCAGCTTCACGGTCCAGGTCTTGGCGTCCTTGCTGTCGAATCTTTCGGCCAGCTCCATCTGCGTGACGCCATCCTTGTCGAGGAAAGTCAGTCGGTTGTAGAGCGAGCAGCAGCGGACATAGTCGGTGGAGAGCGACGCCTTTGCCGGATCGAGCGTATCGGCGGTCGAGGACGACCAGCCGGCGGCTTTGAAATTTCCGCCGGAGACCGGCGTGGCGGCTACGGCCTGGGTGGCGCGGCCGAGCACAAGGCTGCCCGCGGCAACCGCGGCGCCACCGGCCAACAGCATCTTGAGAAGTTCGCGGCGGCTTGCGCCCCGCCGAATGGCATTTTCGACCATGGCATCGTCTGCGCTGGTCCAGTTCGTGATCTTGTCGGTCATGTTCATTCCCCTTTCTGTTTGTTTGGTCAGGATGCTCGTCTTGCTGCGGCTTTCCGAGCTTTGGCTCAGGTTCGTTCCTTCAGGCTTTCCCGAACGGCCGCTGCAAGGGAGGCCATCGAGGTGAAGTGGTGGTCTGGTACGGTGAAGCGCTCGGGCTCGATCGTGCCGCCATAGCCCTTCTGGGCGTGCCGGCGCTCGATCCAGCAATTGGTCATGCCGAGCGCCCGGGAGATGCCGATGTCGTGATACTGGCTTTGCGCCACATGCAGGATGTCGTCCCTGCTGTCGCCGCGAGAGGCCACGAAATCGAAGACCGTCTGGAAGAAAGCAGGGTCGGGTTTTTCCGTGCCGGTGTCGTCGGCCGTGAAGGTGGCGAAGAAGGGTGATCCGAGCTGCTTTTCGAAATGATCGAGCGCCCAGCGCCGGGCATTGGTCATGGCAATCAGCTTGTGTGACTTCGCAAGCTCGGCCAATGCCGCCGCGCTGTCGGGGAAACCTCGCCAGGCACTGGCGGAGTCCCGCAGCCGGACGCCATATTTCTCCTCGGCCGGCAGGCCGAGCTGTGGCGCGATAACCATGTAGACACGCACGAGATCGTCGGGAAACAGGCCCGCATCGGGCATGTAGCGAGCCTGCCGGTACAGAGCCAGCGCGGCTTCGCCATCGATGGCAACGCCGGCCTCGGCGGCAATCCCGGCCATGCAGGTCGTAATGCCGCCTTCGAAGTCGATCAGCGTGCCGACAACGTCGAAGGTCATATATTTGAATTCGCTGAAGCCCCTGGCCAAGACTGGCTCTCCTCTGCGCGCGGCCGAATTAATCGTGCTGAACAGAACAAAATTCCGTGCTGTCCGGGGCGTCGGCCTTTTCAAAGGCCCGGAAATTCGGGTCTTCTGGCCTTGTCTTAAGAGCAGTCTGGCACTTCCCCCGCGCTGGATTCGCCGAAAAGGCGTAAGGGGGCGGCACAAAATTGCGAAATCATCTGCCCCGGCGATATTTCGAGACACGAAATATTCGCTGCTCGTCATGGCAGGGCCTGGCGAACATCCGGGTCCTCGAGCGTCTGGTCGAGCGTTCGGCGCGTGCGCTCGACGATCACGTCGATGTCGCTGTCTGTGCAGCACAGCGGGGGTGCATAGCCGATAACCCCATGCGCAAACGCACGGATGATGAGGCCGTTGTCCCATGCCCTGTCGAAGACCCGCCGCGCCGGCATGGCCGACGCCGGAAGCGGCGTCTTCTTCTCTTTGTCGACGACCAGTTCGATCGCCGCGAGCATGCCGCGACCGCGCACATCGCCGACCAACGGGTGATCGCGCAAGCCCCACAGACCAGCCATCAGGCGGGCGCCGGCCTTGATGCCGTTCTCCAGAAGACCGTCTTCGTAGAGCTTCAAAACTTCGAGGGCGACGGCGGCGCTGACCGGGTGGGCGGAATAGGTATAGCCGTGGCCGACCGCCGAGGCGCCCGCGCCATCGGCGATGACCTCGTAGACATGGTCGGCCATGAACACGGCGCCCATGGGAACATAGCCCGAGGTCAGACCCTTCGCGGTCGTCATGAAATCGGGAACGATGTCCTCATCCGTGCAGGCAAACAGGGGCCCGGTGCGGCCGAAGCCGGTGATCACTTCATCGGCGATGAACAGGATGCCGTACTCCCGGCAGAGTTCGCGCATGGCCTTGATCCAGCCTTTCGGCGGGACGATGACGCCGCCCGAGCCCTGGATCGGCTCGGCATAGAAGGCGGCGACCCGCTCCGGCCCGATCTCCTCGATCTTGGCCCTCAGCGCGGCAAGCGACGCGGCGATGATCGCGTTGCCGTCCTCGCCTACCGGGTTGCGGTAGGGATAGGGGGAAGGGATCTTGTGCTGCCAATCAAAAGGAATGCCGAAGCCGGCGTGAAAGGCGGGCAGGGCGGTCAGGCCCGCGCCGACCACCGACGAGCCGTGATAACCCTGCTCGATGGAGATGAACTGGTCGCGCTTCGGCTCGCCCTTCGCATTCCAGTAGTAGCGGACGAAACGGATCGTGCTGTCGACCGCGTCCGACCCCCCCAACGTGAAATAGACGTGATTGAGATCGCCGGGGGCGCGCTCGGCCAGTTCCGAGGCGAGCCGGATGGCCGGCTCCGAGCCGAGATCGAAATAGGCGGTGGCGTAGGGGAGTTCGCGCATCTGCCGGGCTGCCGCCTCAACGATGCTGTCGTGGCCATAGCCGGCATTGACGCACCACAACCCCGCGAAACCGTCGAGAAGTTGCCGGCCGGACGCATCGGTCACGGTGGCGCCCTTGGCCGATTTCAGCACGCGTACGCCGACCGCCTCATGGCCGCGATAGGAGGCGACCGGATGGATGAGATGGGCGCGGTCGAGTTCGATCAGGGAATTGGCGAGCATTGTTGTCCTCCGGACTAGCCGAGCGCCTGGTTGGCGAGGGCGAAAATTTTTGGCCTGGACTGTTCAGGATCTTTCTTGGGCGGACGGTCCATGGCCACCCCGCCGCCGACATGGGCGAGGCCGATTTCCCCGAGCCAGCCGGCAATGCCGGTCCTGCTGTCGGTATCGACACGCAGGAAGGCGCCGGGGCGGGTCGCGGCGAAGAACGCGATCAGGGCCTTCGCGGCGTCAGCACTTCCCGCGATGACCGGACCGATCACCTCGCCGCGTCCGAACGGTCGGATCGCGGCATAGGCCTCAATGGCCCCGTTGCGGCGGATCACGGCGAATTGGCCGCGCTCGGCCAGCGCATCGATCAGGGCTTCACGGTCGGCGCCATAGGCACCGCGGTCCAGCGCCTTGATTTCCGGCAGGTTATCGGCGCTTGCTGCGTCCACGCCGTCGGGCGCCTCAAGCTTGGTGACCTTGCCCTGATGCTGCATGATGGTGCCGGAGGGCACGAAGCCCAGCTTCTGATAAAGAGGCATGCCGTCGGTCGTCGCGACGAGCCGCAGCGGACGTTCGCCCGCGAGGGTGAAGGCTTGCTCCATGAGACGGCGCCCGAGCCCCTTGCCCCGCGCGTTCCTGTCGACGATCACCATGTTGATCATGGCGCAGTCCTTGCCGTAGGGCGTGACCAGGATGGTTCCGGCGACGCGGCCCTGGTCGTCGAGCGCGACCGCGCCGCTCGAAAGCTGCAGAGCCATCTGCCAGTCCTGCTGCCGATGCGGCCATTTCTCCTGGCGGGAAAGCGCCACCGCGCCCTCGATGTGGTCGGGCCGGAAGGCCTGGAGTTCGATCTCGCCCTGCTGCATTGAGCGTCCTTTCGTCTGATGCCAAGTTTCGGCCATCGGCGCGCAGCAGATCGTCTGAAGACCTCGGCTTTGGCAGTATCTTTCGCCGTAGCGCGACGGGCGCGCCGCATCTTGTGCCGGCGCCGTCCGAAGCGAACGCGCCACGCCACGAAACCGCGCTGCCATCGCCAGGCAAGATGCTACAGCGTGCCAAACGGGATGGCGGATACGGAACTTTCTGCTTTCGGGAGGTTCATTTCGGTCAGGTGACTCGCCGTGTGCCGGCATATGATCAGGCATCCCGAATGCGGATGTGCTTCCACCGGAGATCGACGGACATGGCTTCCTTCAGGCCCAAATACATCACCTTCGACTGCTACGGCACGTTGACCTTCTTCCAGATGGCGGAAGCGGCGCGCGATCTCTACGGCAGCCGTCTCGACGAACCGCGCATGCAGGAGTTCATCAAGAACTTCGCGGCCTACCGGCTCGACGAGATCATGGGTGACTGGAAGCCCTATGCCGATGTCGTCCACAACGCGCTCGAACGCGCCTGCAAGCGCAACGACGTCGCCTTCAGCGCCGAGGACGCCAGAATGGTCTGTGAGCGCGTCCCGACCTGGGGGCCGCACCCTGACGTCCCGGCCGGCTTGGCGAAGGTCGCCAAGGAAATCCCGCTGGTCATTCTCTCCAACGCCATGGACGCGCAGATCATGTCCAATGTCGAAAAGCTCGGCGCGCCATTCCATGCCGTCTACACGGCCGAACAGGCGCAGGCCTACAAACCCCGCTTCAGGGCGTTCGAGTATATGTTCGACATGCTGGGCTGCGGCCCGGAAGAGGTGCTTCACTGTTCGTCTTCGTTCCGCTACGACCTGATGTCGGCACACGACCTCGGCATCAAGAACAAGGTCTGGGTCAACCGGGGTCACGAGCCGGCCAACCCGTATTATGGCTATGTCGAGATCGCCGATATTTCGGGTCTTCCGGGCGTGGTCGGGCTTTGAGACAGGCAGGATGCCGATGAAGTTGGTCTCCTACTGGCACGACACCGCCCCAGTCTTTTCCGGCGGCGCCCAGGGCCCGGTCGAGGGGCATTACGACGCCGCCATCATCGGCGGCGGCTTCACCGGTCTCGCCGCCGCGCGCCATCTGGCGAAGGCGGGCGCGAAGGTGGCAGTGCTGGAAGCGGAGCGGGTGGGCTGGGGCGCGTCGGGGCGCAATGGCGGGCACCTGAACAACGGCCTTGCGCATAGCTACCTTTCGGCCAAGGCGGAGCTCGGCAAGGAACGGGCGATCGCACTTTACCGCGCGCTGGACAGTTCCATCGACACTATCGAGGCGCTGGTCGCCGAGGAAGGCATCGACTGCAATTTCCGCCGCGCCGGCAAGCTGAAGCTTGCCTCCAAGCCGCAGCATTTCGAAGCGATCGCGCGCAACTTCGAAGCCATTCATGCCGAGGTGGATCCGGACACGGCGCTGCTGTCGGCGACCGATCTCAAGTCCGAGATCGGCTCTCCCTTCCATGGCGCGATGCTGTCGAAGAAGAGCGCCATGATGCATATGGGCCGCTATGTGGCCGGCCTCGCCACGGCCGCCGTCCGCCACGGCGCCGTCATCCACGAGAATGCAGTGGTGACTGACCGCAAGCAGGCCGGCAACAGGCATCAGATCACCACCTCCCGCGGCCAGATCAGCGCCGACAATTTGCTGGTGGCGACCGGGGCGTACACCACGCCGAATTTCGGCTATTTCCGCCGCAGGATCATCTCCGTCGGCAGCTTCATAATCGCCACCAGACCGTTGAGCGATGCCGAGATCGCAGCGACCATGCCTGGCAACCGGACATGCGTGACCTCGATGAATATCGGCAACTATTTCCGGCTTTCGCCGGACAAGCGCCTGATCTTCGGTGGCCGCGCACGCTTTTCGGCGACATCCGACCAGCGCTCCGACGCCAAGAGCGGCCAGATATTGCAGGCAGGCCTCGCGGCGATTTTCCCGCAACTCGCCAAGGTCGAGATCGACTATTGCTGGGGCGGGCTGGTCGACATGACCAAGGACCGTTTCCCGCGCGCCGGCTACCAGGACGGAGCCTGGTACGCGATGGGCTATTCCGGCCATGGCGCGCAGCTTTCCACTCATCTCGGCATGATCATGGCCGATGCCATGCTCGGCCGCGAGGATCGCAATCCGATGAAGGGGCTCGAGTGGCCGTCAATTCCCGGCTATTCCGGCAAGCCCTGGTTCCTGCCGATGGTCGGGCTCTACTACAAGGCGCTCGACCAGATACGATAATCAGCAATCCGGCGTGGCCGGGCCTCAGCCCAGCCCGCCGATATGGAAGCTCTTCATCTCGAGATATTCCTCGATGCCGGCCTGTGCCCCCTCGCGCCCGAGGCCGGACTGCTTGACGCCGCCGAAGGGTGCCACCTCCATCGACACCGAGCCGGTGTTGAGCCCGACCATGCCGAACTCCAGTGCCTCGCCGACACGCCAGGCGCGTTGCAGGTTTTCGGTGTAGAAGTAGGAGGCAAGCCCATAGGGCGTGCCGTTGGCCAGCGCGATTGCCTCCTCTTCCGTCTCGAAGCGGAAAAGCGGCGCGACCGGACCAAAGGTCTCCTCGCCGGCGAGCTGCATATCCTTTGTCGCGCCCGTCAGCACCAGCGGCGCGACATACTGAGCTCCCTCCGGCAGTGCCGGGCTCGTCGTGACGATTGCGGCGCCTTTGGCGAGCGCGTCCTCGACGTGCCGGTTGATCTTCTCGACCGCTGCCATGTTGATCATCGGCCCGATGGTGACGCCGGGCTGTGTGCCTGGCCCGACTGTCATGGCGTTGACGCGGGCGGAAAGCCTCGCGGCGAAAGTTTCGTAGACGCCGGCCTGGACGAGGATGCGGTTGGCGCAGACGCAGGTCTGACCGCCATTGCGGAACTTCGAGGCGAGCGCGCCCTCCACGGCGAGATCGAGGTCGGCGTCGTCGAAGACGATGAAGGGCGCATTGCCGCCGAGCTCCAGGCTGAGCCGCTTCACGCTGTCGGCCGCCCCGCGCATCAGCAGCGAGCCGACTCGCGTCGAGCCGGTGAAGGAGATCTTGCGCACGGTCTCGTTCGCCATGATCTCGTTGCCGATCTCGGCCGGCATGCCGGTGACGATATTGATGACCCCGGCGGGGATGCCCGCCCGTTCGGCGAGCACGCCGAGCGCCAGCGCCGAATAGGGCGTGAACTCGGACGGCTTGACGATCACGGTGCAGCCGGCAGCGAGCGCCGGCGCGACCTTGCGGGTGATCATCGCGTTGGGAAAATTCCACGGCGTGATGATGCCGCACACCCCGACCGGTTCCTTCAGCACGATGATGCGGCGGTCGGACGTCGGCGAGGGGATGGTGTGGCCGTTGATGCGACGCGCTTCCTCGGCGAACCATTTGACGAAGGAGGCGCCATAGCGGATCTCGCCCCTGGCCTCATCCAGCGGCTTGCCCTGTTCCGTCGTCAGGATCAGTGCCAGATCGTCCAGATGCGTGAGCATCAAGCCGTGCCAGGCTTCCAGGAGGCCAGCGCGTTCGGCGTTGGTCTTTTTCCGCCAATCCCGATAGGCGGAAGCCGCCGCGTCAATGGCCGCGCGGGTCTCGGAGCCGGCCATGTCGGGCACCGCGCCGATCGCGGTCTGCGTCGCCGGATCGACGACATCGACCGTTCTGCCGGAGCCTGACCCGACCCATTCGCCACCGATCAGGCCTGCCTGGCGGAAGAGAGTTTTGTCCTTCAAGTTTTTCATAGAAAACGACCTTGCAATCAGGTGAGTGCCGCGATGACGGTGGCCGTGATGGCCTCCGTCCGGTCCTTGCCGGCAATGGTGCCGATGCCTCTGGCGGTCGTCACCTCGAGCGCCTTCATCACGCGGCCGCCCGCAGCCATTTCGCCGAGATGATCGAGCATCATGGCGCCGGACCAGATGGCGGCGATCGGATTGGCGATGCCGAGATGGGCGATGTCAGGCGCGGAGCCGTGCACCGGCTCGAACATGGATGGCGCCGAGCGGTCGGGGTTGATGTTGGCGGAGGCGGCGTAGCCCAGCCCGCCCTGGATCGCTGCGCCGATATCGGTCAGGATGTCACCGAAGAGATTGGACGCGACGACCACGTCCAGACTTTCCGGTGCCATGACCATGCGCGCGGCAAGCGCATCGACATGATAGCTGGTCACGGCGACGTCGGAGTATTCCGCGGCGAGCTTTCGCGTGATCTCGTCCCAGAACACCATCGAATATTTCTGCGCATTGGATTTGGTGACGGAGGCAAGCTTGCCCCGCCGTGCCCGTGCCTGTTCGAAGCCGAAGCGAAGGATGCGCTCCACGCCGGCGCGGGTGAAGATCGAGGTCTCTACCGCGACCTCGTCCGCAGTGCCTTGATGCACGCGCCCGCCGGCGCCGGAATATTCGCCTTCGGTGTTCTCGCGGATGCACAATATGTCGAAACTCTCGGCCCGCAGCGGCCCCGTCACCCCAGGCAGCAGCCGATGCGGGCGGATGTTGGCGTATTGCACGAATGCCTTGCGGATTGGCAGCAGCAGGCCGTGGAGCGAGACGGAATCCGGCACCTCCGCCGGCCAGCCGACCGCGCCGAGCAGGATGGCGTCGAAGCCGCGCAGGGTCTCAATGCCATCCCCCGGCATCATGCGGCCGGTTTCCTTATAGAATTTGCAGGACCAGGGAAATTCGGTTGCTCCTAGCGCAAAGCCGGACCGCGTGGCCACCGTTTCCAGCACCGTCCACGCGGCCGCGGTCACATCGCTGCCGATGCCGTCACCGGGGATCAGGGCGATCGAATAGGACTTCATCGGCATCTCTCTAGAGGCTGACCAGGACGCTTTTGGTCCTGCGATTGGCGAGATAGGCCTCGCGGCCAAGGTCCTTGCCGATGCCGGAGCGTTTGTAGCCGCCGGTCGGCAGGATGTGGTCGCGCGAGCGGCTGTAGCGGTTGACCCAGACGGTGCCCGCTTCGAGCTTGCGCGCGATGCGGATCGTGCGGGACAGGTCGGCGGTGAACAGGCCGGAAGCCAAGCCGTAGGTCGGATGGCTGGAGAGCGCCAGCGCCTCGTCCTCGGTCTCGAAGGTCTGGACGGTCAGGACCGGACCGAAGATCTCCTCGACGATCGCCGGATTGGCCTGGTCGACATTGGCAATCAGCGTCGGCTCGTAGAAATAGCCGGGGTTCTCCATCGCCCCGCCGCCGGTCAGGCATTCGCCACCGGCCTCGATGGCGGCCCGCACGATGCCATCGACACGTGTCCGTTGCCTGTCTGAGATAATGGGCGAATAGTGCGTCGCCTCGTCCCAGGTAGGGCCCGGGCGCACCGCCTTCATCCGCTCCAGAATCGCGGCCGTCAGCCGGTCGGCCACGCGCTTCTCGACAATCAGGCGCGTGCCGGCGACGCAGGCCTGGCCGGCGTTGAAGGTGACGCTGCCGGCGATCGCTATCGCCGCCTTGTCGAGATCGGCATCCGCAAAGACGAGCTGCGGGCTCTTGCCGCCGAGCTCCAGCGTCGTCGGCTTGATGCCGGTGCGCGCGACATTCTCCATGATGGCCGAGCCGGCGCGGGTCGAGCCGGTGAAGCTGACCTTGGCGATCTCTGGATGGCCGGTGAGCACCGTGCCGGTCGTCGGGCCGTCGCCGAGCACGATGTTTATGAGCCCGGCCGGCAAGCCTGCTCTGACGGCGAGCTGCGCCATGTAGACTGCCGAGAAGGGCGTCATCTCGGAGGGCTTCAGCACGACGGCATTGCCGGCGGCCAGCGCCGGGCCGAGCTTCCAGCCGGCCATGGAAATGGGAAAGTTCCACGGTGTGATCGCGCCGACCACGCCATAGGGTTCGCTCATGATCATGCCGAGGCTGGCATCGTCGGTCGGCACGAGCTCGCTGCCTTCCTTGTCGGCGAACTCGGCGAAGAAGCGGATCTGCTCGGCGGTGACGGCGATGTCGCCGGCGATGAGCTGTCCCACGGGCCGGGTCGAGCTCATGGCCTCGATCCTGGCGAGCGTTTCGGCTTCCACCTCGATCAGGTCTGCCCAGGCCTGGAGCGCCTTGGTGCGTTCGCGAGGCCGAATGCCGCTCCAGTTGCTGGACTTCAGTGCGGCTTTGGCGCTCTCTACCGCGCGGGCGACGATGTCGGTGCCGGCAATGGGGCAGGCGGTGTATAACTTGCCGTCAGACGGTCGGCGCATCTCGATCGCACCCTCGGCCGCGATCAGCTCTCCGCCAATGAAATGCCCAACGGGGAAGGGAACTGTATCCGGATCGAAGCTTAGGCTCACGGGCGACCACTTTCCTGCATTGGCCGGAGCGTAGCGCGTGGCAGCGCGCAGCATGCGCTGTTCGGTGGCCCGTCGCCGACGAATGTTGCGTGCTGGGCGCGGGGGACGGCAAAATCTTCCGCGCAGGTCGGCGCCTGTCGCCCACGCCCTCTACCCCACGGTTACGTAGATCTTGCGCACCGTTTCGATGGTCTTCCAAACTCCGGTGAAGCCAGGCTTCATCACAAAGCTGTCGCCGGCGCGGTAGATCACCGGCTTGCCGCCGTCAGGGGTGATTTCGACCATGCCGGAGAGGATGTGACAGAACTCGAAGGTCTCCCCCTTGATCGAGCGCGTCTCCCCAGGCGTCGCTTCCCAGACGCCGGTATGGACGAGGTCGTCCTTGGCCACGTCCTGTGCCCAGGTCTTGAAGGCGGGATTGCCGGCTATCAGCCGTTCGGGCAACGCCTTGGATTCGCGCGGTGAAAAAGCTGGATTGGTGTCGACGGTCTTGAGCAGGAGCAAGGAGCGGCCTTTCGTGTTGGAAATTCAATAGCCGCGCGACCGGTCGACGAGCCCGAAGGGGTCGAGTCCGGCGCGGTGACGCTTGATGTTGTCGATGACGGCGCGGGCGGCGGTCGCTGGCTGGGTGACACTGGCGACATGCGGAGTGAGGATGATCTTCGGATGCGACCAGAACGGATGGCTCGCGGGCAGCGGTTCGGGATCGGTCACGTCGATCATTGCGGCCGACAGGTGGCCGCTGTCGAGCGTGGCGACAAGCGCCTCGTGATCAAGCTGTGGCCCCCGGCCGGTGTGGACGAGCGCCGCGTTCTTGGGCAACTTCGCAAACAGGCCCGCATCAAGGAAGCCACGCGTATCCTCGGTCAGGGGCAGCAGGCAGACCAGTATGTCGCTGGCCGCGAGCATCTGTTCCAGCCCGAGCTCGCCATGATTACAGGTAACGCCCTCGATCCGTCGCGGCGAGCGGCTCCAGCCGGCAAGCGGGAATCCGAAGGGCTTCAACCTGTCCAGGACGGCCTGGCCAAGCTGTCCGAGGCCGAGCACGCCGACCCGGCGCGACCGGGCCTGAAGTTGCGCGATATCGTTCCACTGGCCGGCGCGCTGCTGCGCCAGATAGGCCGGCAGGTTGCGGTGGAGCGCGAGCACGGCCAGCGTCACATATTCCTGCATCATGCGCGCGATGCCTTCCTCGATCATGCGCACGACCTTCACGTTTTGAGGCACCGCATCGAGGCGAAACTGGTCGACGCCGGCGCCGATGGAAAACAGGATTTCCAGGTTCCTGTAGCGGGCGAGGTTGTCCGGCACGGTCCAGCTGATCAGGTAACGCACGGCGTCGGGATCGACTGTTGCGGCATCGATCGTGAAGGGGACGTCCGGTAATTCCCCCGCGAACGCCTCGGCGAAGACGGCACCGCGGCGCGCATCGGAATTGAACAGGAATGTCATCGTGGTTGCCTCGTCACGACGCGCAGCGCGTGCCCAGCGCCCCGATCAATCGCTGGCAGGCGGCGAGTTCGCTCGCAAGGATGTACTCGTCCGGCTTGTGGGCGCGGCCAATGTCGCCTGGGCCGCAGATGATCGCGTCGAAGCCGGCGGCTTGGTACAGGCCGGCCTCCGTGCCGTAGCTGACGGCCCCGAGCGGCGCTTCGCCGGTCAACTCGCACAGCAGGGTTGTCAGCGCCGCGTCTCGCGGAAGCGATAGCGCCGGATAGGCGCTGATCGGCGTCCATTCGACCTGGAAGCCGTCGGCCATAAGAACCTCTGCCTGCGCTTTGACGGGCGCAAGCAGGCTGGCCGGATCGACGCCGGGTATGGCGCGCGCCTCCAGGTCCAAAGTGCAGGTGTCGGGAATGATGTTGACTGACTGTCCGCCTGCCACCACGCCCGCCTGCAGCGAGCAGTAGGGCGGCTCGAAGGCAGGGTCGAACGGACCATGCGTCAACCGCTCGGCTTCGCTCACGGCCGCGCTCAGCGCCCCGGCCATGGCATGGATAGCGTTGAGCCCGAGATCGGGCCGCGAGGAATGGCCGGAGCGCCCGTTGATCGTCACGCGGGCGGCTGCCTTGCCCTTGTGGGCGCACACGGCGCGCATGGCGCTCGGCTCGCCGACGATGACGCCGAGCGGTTTCGCGCAAAGGGCAGGCAGGCGGGCAATCAGATGCGGAACGCCGCGGCACCCCACCTCCTCGTCGTAGGAGAAGGCGAGATGGATCGGCCTGGCGAGGCGCAGTCCCCTCAGTGCAGGTACGGCCGCGAGCACCACGGCCAGAAACCCTTTCATGTCGGTGGTGCCACGTCCGTAGAGCCTTTCGCCCTGCTGACGCAGCGCGAAAGGGGCCGAGGTCCATTGCGGCTCGGCGGCGGGGACGACGTCCATGTGGCCGGACAGTATGTAGCCGGGGACATCAGCAGGGCCGATCGTCGCGAAAAGATTGGAACGATCGCCTTCCGGTCCGGGGAGGACGGTGACCTGCGTTCCATGTTCCATGAGATAGGTCTCGACCCAGCCGGCGATATCACCGTTGGGTTTGCCAGCGACCGATGGAAAGGAGACGAGGCGATCGAGGATCTCAAAGACGTCCATTCCAGCCCTCAACGGATTTCGGGTGCGCCGGATGGGTGCCGTCGACCGTATGCTGCAACAACTTGGAACAGCATGTGCGGCCTCTTTCGCGATTGCGTGCTGAAAGCGGAAATGTTTCAGTCGAATCTTGCGTTGGCGCGCGGCTTTCGAGCAAATCGTATCGACCTGGTTGTCTAGCGTTGGCAGGGGCGGGCGGCCATTGTGTGTCACCCGTGATGCAATCGTTCTGAGGCATGAAATTGAAGCCGTCCGGAAGTTTCAAAATCGATGCCTTCTTGATGCGCATCGGCGACATCGAGGGCATCGAACTCGACCGGTTGCACGCGCACTCCCTGTCCGTGGGATGGCCGCACCGAGCCGAAGACTGGCAGTTCCTGCGCGAGGTGGGGCAAGGGCTCGTGGCGCTTGATGAGATCGGCCGTGTTCTGGGCTCGGCCATGTGGTTCGCGCATGGCGCCGATTTCGCGACCGTTGGAATGGTCATCACCTCGCCGCGACTGCAGACGCTCGGTGCGGGGCAATGGCTGATGCAGCGGGTCTTCGAGAAGGTCGCCGGGCGCGACCTGCGCCTCAATGCAACCCGGGCGGCAAGGCGGCTCTACCTTTCGCTCGACTTCCAGCCTGAGAAGACCGTCTATCAATACCAGGGCATAGCCCGCATACCAACAACGGATAGTCAGCCGGGCGCGCGCGGCGACATCCGGGCTTTGGCGGCAAGCGATATTCCGGCAGGGATCGCGCTCGACGCGGCCGGCTTTGGCGTGAAGCGGACGCGGCTTATTGAAATGCTCTTCGCGCATTCGGCCGGCTATGGGCTTTTCAAGGGCGACAGGCTGAGCGCCTTCGCGCTCTGCCGGCCGTTCGGGCGCGGCTATGTGGTGGGACCGGTCGTGGCCGAAAGCGATACCGACGCCATAGCTATCGTGCGGCCGCACGTCGCCGACCATTCGGGGTCTTTCCTTCGGGTCGACACCCACATGGACAGCGGCGAGTTCGCCGCCTTTCTCTCGAACGCCGGAATGCCGGTCTTCGATACGGTGCTGACCATGTCGCTGGGCAAACGCCTCGCCGATTTCTCCGTAGGCGGCTCGGCTACGCCGAAGATCTATGCTCTGGCGAGCCAAACTCTCGGATAGTCCGGTGCTTTCGTCGACAAAAAAAGCCGGTCAACATTCAACCATTGCACGGTTGTTCCCTATGTATCTCCAACTGGACCGGTTCCAGCCTCACGCCTTAAAATATGAACGTCCGGACATGGACCTCTCAGGCCAGAAGCCGCCAGTCCGGTTTCGGAGCGAGATGACATGGCTGCTTTGGGGGCATCAATCTCGGTCGTTGAGCTCAGCTCGCATGTCACCTGAAAGCAGACTCCTAATCAGATGTCCGAGTGTGACCTAGCAGCCACCCTCAGATATTCTCCGGCGTGACTATTTCGAACGGTATGGACCGTTGAAGAGTTGCGAGCGGTGCTTGTGGTCCGCTGACATCGATCATGGTCTGCACGAGAAGGGCGGAGGTCGCCTCAAGCGGGTGACAGAGAGCTGCAGTGATTAACCCTTCCGACAATCCCCTGCGAGTCTCAGGACCAATGTCGCGGCATACTACCCTGATGCCCGAACGCCTTTCCGAAGGGACCTCTCTCAATGCACGAAGGACACCGGTAATTCCGCCGCCGACGATCAGAATTCCCACGAGATCGGCGGTTGTGTTAAGCAACTCGGCGACCATTCGGTAAGCCTCATTCGATTCCTCGTGGGTTGGGCGGCTTTCCTCCACCGTGAGCCGTGGAGCGTGTTCGCGCAAATACGAACGGAAGCTGGCGTCTGAGACGTCCTGGCACTGATATCGATGGTTGCCAATGAAAACCGCAATTCGACCAGGACCGTGGGTGGTTTGGGCAATCAAAAATGCAGATGTACGCCCCAGCTTCCAGTTGTCCGTGCCCACATAGGCCGCCCTTTCAGGCGCCGACTGATCCGTGATGTAGGAAACAACTGGTTTTCCCATCTCCTTCAGGGAACGGATGGCTTGGCCAATGATCGGGTGATCCGCCGCGACCACCGCGACGGCGTCGCATTTCTCGCCGAGCGCGATAAGGCGGTTCGAAATAGTATCCGGCGTCAAAATATCGACGAAGTCGACGACAGGGTCGATGACCTCGTCCCGACGCTCGCGACAGGCAGCGACAATCTTCTTGCCGAACAGCTGGTAGAGGTCACGGGTCGACTGCTGGAGCAGAAAACCCAGTCGGTAATGCGGCGATATTTTACGAGCCCGATCGTCAATCGCCCCGATACCGTAAAAGCCAATTTCTTCCGCAGCACCTTGGACGCGTTGGATAGTTTTCGGCCGCACCGAAACGGTGCCGCCCAAAATTCTGTTCACAGTCGCCACCGATACGCCTGCCGCGGTAGCCAGATCTTGGATTGTCGGCCGCTTCACCAAACCCGTCCCTTGGCTGTATCATCATGATTGAAGCTAAATGATACAAATGCAATTTTGATATTATTTCTAGCTTCTCCGAATATCAACCCTCCGATATGAATTGCGCCGAATAGGGGCTCGATCGGCTGAGCCCTGGGGCGGGGTCCGAACCCCAGAATGAACCGGGCGAGGAGGCGCTGTTATGATGGATGACCTTCAGTATGGAACACGCGACAAGCGCGGCAATTGGGCCCCGCACCTGCGCGCCGCGCCGGCACCGATCTGGCACCGTCCGTTCAATGCGAAAAAGGTCTTGGCCTGGATTCCTGAATTCTTCTGGCCGTGGAATACCTTCCACCTCGCCACGTCGCTCATTTGGGTCAACCTGCTGATCCCGAGCTGGCAGAGCCTCGCGAGCCTTTCGCTGCTAAACTACCTTTGGCTATACGGCCTCAACGCCGCTGGGATTTTTCTTTTCTACGGCTTCTTCGAGCTGCGCTACTATGTCCAGCGCAAACAACAGAACCGCTTCAAGTACAATCCAAAGTTTCCCTCGGACGCGCCGTCCGACGTGTTCTGGTTTCAAAGCCAGAACATCGACAATTTCGCCCGATCGTTTTTCGTCACCATACCACTGTGGACGGTAGTCGAGATCGTGATGTTGTGGGTCTATGCCAACAGCTGGGCGGTCTGGCTGCCATGGACCACGAACTGGCTTTACCTGTCGTTCTTGGTGCTTATCGCGCCTGCCGTGCATGAGGTCTATTTCTTCTTCCTGCACCGGGCGATCCATTGGCCTCCGCTCTACAAATGGGTGCACTCGGTCCACCACAATTCGATCAATCCGAGCCCGTGGTCGTCGCTGTCGATGCATCCGGTTGAGGGCTTCCTCTATCATGCCGAAGCCTGGCTGCACCTGTTGATCCCGTCCAACCCGGTCTGCGCCTATTTCACGCTGCATGGAGCGGGCTTCGGCGCGGTCAACGGCCACCTCGGCTTCGAGACGTTTGAAATCACCGAGAAGATCAATCTCGATAGCCATTCTTACGTGCATTACCTGCACCACAAATACTTCGAGGTGAATTACGGCGGCGACGGGCTTGTGCCCCTCGATAAGCTGTTCGGCACCTGGCACGACGGCAGCAAGGAAGCCGACGAAGTCATGAAGACCCGCTTTCGCAAGAAAAAGGAAAAGGTACGGGGCCGACAGGAAGGCCGCGGCGATCCAGCGTCTGGAATGCCGGCCGAATAACGAAACCAAGCGCTGTTTCGGCTGAGTCCGTGAGGAGCGGGCCTGGAACAGGAAGACTTTTGTCGAAACCCTACGGGGTAATCTGGGAGGAAAAACCATGAAGCTTTTCAAGATGCTTGTGTCGACAGCGGTGCTGGTCGGCTTCAGCACCGGCGCGACGCTTGCCGCCAACATCTTCGTCGTCGGCGGCAAGCCCGACGATCCGTTCTGGTCGATCGTCAAGCGCGGCGCCGAAGACGCCGGCAAGGTGGTCGAGGCTCAGGGTGGCAAGGTCACTTGGCTCGGGCCGCAGAACTACGACAATCTGGGCGTGGACGCCGCCGAACTGATCCGCCAAGCCATCGACCAGAAGGCGGACGCCATTGTCGGCCCGGACTGGGTGCCGGAAGCGATGGACCCTGCGTTCAAGGCTGTCAGGGATGCTGGCATTCCGCTGCTCATCTACAATGCCGGCGGGCTGAAAGCGGCCGATCGTCTTGGCGCCATGAACTATGTCGGCTCGGACGATTACAAGGGCGGTGTCGCGGCTGGCGAGTACCTTGCCAAGGGCGGCAACAAGAAGGGCGTCTGCATCAACACGCTGCCAGGCGCCGCCAATATCGAGGCCTTCTGCGGCGGTTTCAAGGAAGGCATGACCAATGGCGGCGGCGAAGCCGACGTCCTGCCATTGCCTGCTACATCCTTCGGCTCGGCCACGGCCGTCGCGCAGGCGGTGAAAGCCTATCTGCTGCAGCACCAGGATGTGAACGCTGTCTTTACGATCGGCAACGTCGACGCCAACTCCGCCATGAACGGTCTTACGCAGGCCGGCAAGGTCGGGAAAGTGCAACTCTGCGGCATGAACTTTGACGAAACCATCCTGAACAACATCAAGGATGGCAAGCAGGCCTGCGCGATCGATCAGCAAGGCTACCTGCAGGGATACCTGGCCGTTGCGATCCTGAATGGCCACGTCAACTATGGTTTGTCGGTGCCCACCCGCGAGATCCTTACGGGACCAGGCATCATCGACAAGGCAAATGTCGACGCCACCATCGCTGGCGTGAAGGCCGGGACGCGATAATCCTCCCGCCTGGGCCGCTTTCGCGTTTGCGGCGGCGGCCCTTTTTCCTCTCTCTGCGGCGGCGACATCAAGGCTGGCCGTATGCTCGCGGATTACCCTAATGGCACATCCCGTGACGTCCACATCAACGCCGGCGATTGACCGCCCGCAGTCCGGACTGGCATTCGGCCGCCTGGCGCGACGACCAGAGTCGGGCTCGTTTCTCGGCATGATCGCTGTTCTTCTTTTCTTCGGCGTGTTCGGCGGAAGCGGCTTTATGTCAGCAGCCGGCGCGGCGAGTTGGTTGAACATCGCTTCCGAGATCGGCATCATCGCGCTGCCGATAGGGTTGCTGATGATCGCTGGCGAATTAGATATCTCGGTCGGCGCCGTGATCCCGGCGGCATCGCTGACCGCTGCCATCATCTCCGGTCACTATGGGCTCCCCGACTGGCTTGGAATATCGGCCGCGCTCGGACTCGGTCTCGCCGTCGGCCTCCTCAACGGCCTGCTCGTCACGAGAACGTCCATCCCATCCCTGATAATCACCATCGGCACCATGTTCGGCACGATGGGTCTGACGCTGGGTCTCACCGTCAAGATCGCCGGCAGCACCGGGGTCTCGCTTGTGCCGGATCCGTTCACCAAGGAAATCCTCGGTGATTATCTCGGTGGCATGTTCCAGGTCACGATCCTGTGGTGGGTGGTGTTCGTGGTTGGCCTGTTCTGGCTGTTGCACATCTCGCCGATAGGCAACTGGATCTATGCGCTCGGCGGCGACAAGGAGAGCGCGCGCAATGTCGGCGTCCCAACCAAGCGCCTGAGCATCGGCCTTTTCATGCTCTCCGGCTTCAGCGCCGCTTTCGTCGGCGTCAGCGAGGTGATGGTCTATCAGAGTGCGCAGGTTCTGGCGGGCCAGTCCTTCATCTTCAATTCCATCATGTGCGTGGTCATCGGCGGCGTTTTGCTCACCGGTGGCTTCGGCTCGGTCGTTGGCATCGTGTTCGGCACTCTCACCTTCTCGATCGTGAACCAGGGCATCTACTTCACGAGTTTGGACTCCAATGTTGGAAGCGTCATCATCGGCGTGCTCCTCCTGATTGCGGTGCTGACCAACGACACCTTCCGGCAACTCGCGCTCAGCTATTCGTCGAAGAAGGGAGGGCGGTCATGATGGACGCAATCAGATCCTTGTTGCGGCGTCCGGAAGCCGGGTCGATCCTCAGTCTCATCGGCGTGGTGCTGTTCTTCGTTTTGTTCGGCGGCGCCAATCTGGGCACACTCGTTGGCGCGGCGAGTTGGGTCAATTTCGCGGCCAATCTCGGCATTGTCGCCATTCCCGTCGGCCTGTTGATGATCTCAGGCGAGCTCGACATCTCCATCGGCGCACTGATCCCGGCGGGTTCGATGACCACTGCCATCCTCACTGGCTACTACGGGCTGCCAATATCGGTCGGAATAGCAGGAGCGCTGGCGATAGGCGTGGCGGTCGGCCTGGTCAACGGCCTGCTGACGATACGTACCTCCGTGCCCTCGCTTATCATTACCCTGGCCACGCTGGTCGCCATGCAAGGGGTGGTGCTCAGCGGGTCGGTACTTCTGACCGGCAATGCCAGCGTTGCGGTAACCGCGCCGGACTGGGCCAAATTCCTGTTCGGCCAGCTGATCGGCGGCAGTCACCAAGTCATCATCGTCTGGTGGCTAGCATTCGCCGCTATCATAGGCTTCGTTCTGCACAAAACCCGCTACGGCAACTGGCTCTTTGCAATGGGCGGCGACCGCGTCAGCGCCCGTAATGCTGGCATTCCGACTGATCGCTTGACCATTGCGCTTTTTGTGTTGTCCGCTGTCAGTGCAACGTTCGTTGGCATCTGCCAGGCGATCCTGTTCAATTCCGCCCAAGTCTCTGGCGGCATGAACTTCATCTTCAATGCCATCGTCTCCGTGGTGGTGGGCGGCGTCCTGCTGACCGGCGGCTTCGGGTCCGTCCTCGGCATTTTCGTTGGCACCATCACCTTCGCCATTGTCAGCCAGGGCATCTACTTTACGCAGATCGACCGAAACTGGTCGAACCTGATCATCGGCGTGATGCTCCTGATAGCCGTGCTGATGAACCAGTCGTTCCGTGACCTGGCTCTGTACTTCAGGCCGCGGAGCAAGCGAAGCCTGCCGCGGGAGCCAGCAAACCCATGAGAAATGAGTTGTTAGAGCAGTCCAAGCCCGCGGTCACATGGTTGGCCAAGGATAGGGTTTCGATGAACAGCCTGGCTAGTCGGCAGCATCAATCACACCGGGCGCGATATGAAGGGCTGAGCACGCCATGAACGACAAACCTGCCATTCTCGAACTGAAGAACGTCAACAAATCCTTCGGCCCAATCGACGTCCTGCACGATATTTCGCTCAAGGTGCGTGCGGGCGAGGTGCTTTGTCTGCTCGGCGATAACGGAGCCGGCAAGTCGACCCTCATCAAGACCTTGGCTGGTGTCCATAAGCCCACCAGCGGGCAGATACTGATGGACCGTCAGCCAGTAACTTTCGTCGGACCGAGTGACGCGCAGGGGCGGGGTATTGCCACGGTGCACCAGTTCGGCGGCACGTTCCCGCTGATGAGCATAGGGCGGTCTTTCTTTGTTGGGGTCGAGCCGACCAAAGGTTGGGGACCGTTCAGGATCTACGACCGCAAGCGCGCCAACGAAATCGCGGTGAAAGCGGTGCGGGATTTCGGCATCACCCGCATTGATGACGGTGACCGCTTGGTTGGGGGCCTGTCGGGCGGCGAGCGCCAGTCGCTCGCCATTGCCCGCGCCGTGTATTTTGGAGCGCGTGTGCTGATCCTGGACGAGCCGACCGCCGCGCTCGGCGTCAAGCAGGCCTCGCACGTGCTGCGTATCGTCAACGAGGCCAAGAGGCGCGGCCTGGCGGTGGTCTTCATTACTCACCAGGTCATGCACGCCATGGCCGTCGGCGATCATTTCACAGTGCTGATCCGTGGCGCCATCGCCGCCGATTTCCGCAAGGGCGAAAAGTCCCGCGAGGAGATCACAGATCTGATGGCTGGCGGCGAGACCATGGCTGACCTCGAAGCGCAGGTCGAGGGTTACATGGAGACCCATGAGGGGCATCCGCCGTCCCCGCAGGTGCTGGAGGTCCCAGCCGCTTACTAGACTTCCTCGGGAGGCTATCCAGTCCGGCTCGGCTTCATCTCGTCGCTTGTCGCGGCCCCGTAAACTCGAAAGCAAAAAACAGGACAGAAATGACAGTTCGTATTGCAGTGATCGGCGCCGGCTTGATGGGCGCGGATCATGCCAAGATAGTCGCGGAGGAACTGCCCGGCGCAACCCTTCAATTGGTTTGCGACATGGATGAGCAGCGCGCTCGCCGCGTCGCCGATGCGTGCGGGGCCTTCGACATTGCGACCGACCCCAGGGACGCCATCGCGCGGCAAGACGTCGACGCCGTCATCATTGCGAGTCCCGATTTCACGCATGCGCCGCTTGCGATGGCCTGCATCGCCGCCGGCAAGCGGGTGCTGTGCGAAAAGCCCCTGTCACAAGCCTCGGCTGACTGCGTCGTGGTGATGGAAGCCGAACAGAAGGCGGGAGCGAAGTTCGTCCAGCTCGGCTTCATGCGGCGTTACGATCGTTCCTACCAGGAGATGAAGCGGGCACTGGATGATGGCCACCTCGGCCGGGCGCTGATGATGCATAATTTCCACCGCAATGTTGAAACGCCTGCAGCCGATTTCACCGGTGCGATGGCTATTACCAATTCCGCCCCGCACGAATTCGACGTCGTGCGTTACGTGCTGGGGACGGAATATGCCTCTATTTCCGCATTCCAGCCGAGACGCTCGGACGCGCGGGTCGCGCCCGTCGTGATGGTGCTGGAAACGGTGGACGGCCAGCTCGTCAACATCGAGATCAACAACAACGCAGCCTATGGCTATGACGTCCGTGCCGAGCTGATCGGCGAGCGGGGAGCCGTTGCGACGAATAATGTTGCGTACACCCGCACCGAGTCCGCGCTCACCCAAAGCACAAGCTACGACGCAGACTGGCGGACCCGCTATTACGACGCCTATCGCCGCCAGAACCGCGACTTCCTTCGCTTCGTGATGACTGGCGAGTTCCCCGCGACCGCCTCGGATTGCTGGGACGGCTATTGCGCCGCCGTCGTTGCCGAGGCTGGCGTGGTGGCGCTGAAGGAGGCCCGTCACACACCCATCCAGATGATTGCAAAGCCGGAGTTCTACGCGTGAAGCTGGGTTTCGTTTCAGACAGTCTCGGCAACCTGCCGTTCGACGCCGTGCTCGATCATGCCCGGCGCATGGGGGTATCCGGCATCGAGGTGAACACCTGTGGCTGGTCGACCGCCCCGCATTTCCGGCTGTCGTCCATGCTGGGCGACAGGGAAGTCCAGAAGCGGTTCGCCGGAGCGTTCGAGGAACGCGGGCTGGAGATCATCAGCCTGAACGCGAACGGCAATCCGCTGCATCCGACCGATCCCTCCCAGGGCGAGGGGTTGAAAGACACGATCCGCGTCGCCGGCGAAATGGGCATCCGCACCGTCTGCACGATGAGCGGTCTGCCGGCCGGCAGCGCCAGCGACAGCCTGCCAAACTGGGTCGTCTCCTCCTGGCCGCCGGAAACGCAGACCATTCTCAGATATCAATGGGAAGACAGGCTGATCCCGTTCTGGTCCGAGATCGTGGCGTTGGCGAAGGAAAACGGTGTCGAGCGCATCGCACTCGAACTGCACGGCAATCAGTGCGTATACAACGTGCCCTCGCTTCTGAAATTGCGAGAAGCGGTCGGGCCTGTCGTGGGCGCCAATCTCGACCCCTCGCACCTCTTCTGGATGGGCGCCGACCCCCTCGCCGCCGCGGAGGCGCTGGGCGAGGCCGTGTACCATGTTCACGCCAAGGATACGATGCTCAACCGGCCCGTTCAGGCCACGACCTCGCTGCTTGAGAATGGCAGCCTCATGGACATTCCGGCCCGCTCCTGGAGCTACATCACGCTTGGGTTCGGCCATGGCCAGGAGTGGTGGCGGCAGTTCTGCTATCGGCTCAAGATGGCTGGCTATGACGGCTGGCTTTCCATCGAGCACGAGGACGTACTTCTCAATTCGCTCGAGGGGCTGGAGAAGTCCGTCGCGCTGCTCCAGGGCGTGATGCCATCAGCCCCCGCGGACTTCAAACCACAAGATATCTGAGGAGACACTCAATGCCCTGGGTCGACGCATGCGCCGCCGATGACATCGAAGCCGAGGAAGCCAGGCGCTTCGACAATGGCGGCCGGGCCTTCGCAATCTTCCGCAACGACGCCGATGAATATTACTGCACTGACGGACTGTGCACGCACGAGGCGATCCACCTTGCCGACGGCCTGGTCATGGGCAACACGGTGGAGTGCCCCAAGCACGCTTCCGTTTTCGATTTCACGACCGGCGAGGTAGAGACGCCACCGGCCTGCGAGAACCTCAGGATTTACAAGACGAAGGTCGAGAACGGCCGCGTCCTGGTCGAGGTTTGAGCCGTCATGAGCCAACCGTTCCAACTGGCAGCCTGCGCCGAAATGCTTTGGCGCGATCGTCCGATGGCTTGGCGCGTCGCGCGGCTGCATGAAATGGGTTTCGGCGTCGGATTGTGGAATTGGCCGGACCATGACCTCGCGGCGCTCGAGAAGACAGGCGCAACCTTCACGATCATGAACGGCTATCTCGAAGGACGGCTCGCCGACGAAGAGGGCGCCGACATTCTCCTGAAATCGGCGCTCGAGACCGCAAGGGTTGGAAAGCGCCTCGGCATTGCCCGGTTGAACCTGCACGGCACCGGGCTCGGCGAGGGTGGCATTCCCATCGTCAAGACCGACGTCGAGACCGGTCCGATGTGGCTGAAGGCGCGGGACACGTTGAACCGCATCTGCGACATGGCCGAGGCCGAAGGTGTCGTCTTCACGCTCGAAAATCTGAACCTGCTCGACCACCCTGGCTGCCCGTTTGGCTCGACGGCATCGGTGCTGGCATTGGTGTCGTCGATAAACAGACCCCAACTGCGGATCAATCTCGACCTCTATCACACGCAGATCGGCGAAGGCGATATCGTGCGCTGGTGCGAGAAGTGCCTGCCGTTCATCGGCGAGGTGCAGGTGGCCGATAACCCGGGTCGTTGCGAGCCGGGAACGGGCGAGATGAATTGGCCCTACATCGCAAGAGCCCTGTTCGACATGGGGTACCGCGGGCCAGTGGGTCTGGAAGCGTTTGCCCAACACGATCCCGGGGCGGCGCTGGACGCTTTCCGGCGGGCGTTCACGGTGAGCGATGAACTATAGGGGAGGCTGACCATGGGCATGTATCACAACCGTCCTCATGTCGAGGACATCCGAAAGATGAAGCGGAATGGAAAGAAGATCTCCATGCTCTTCGTCAGCACGCCCGACGAAGCCGCGGCAGCCGCGGCAGCGGGCATTCACATGCTTTCGATCGAAGGCCGGTATTTCGATCAGGAAATGCGGGATGCAGCCGGCAACTGTTTCGTGCAGGTCGGTCTGCCTTATGGCGGCTGGGGCAGTTTTGCCGGCCGTCCGCTCGCGACGGCGGAGGACTATCTGCGTGCGGCCTTCCACTTTGCCGGCATCGGAGGCGACGCCTTCTACTGTGCCGCGTCCTACGATATCCAGAAGGCGCTTTGCGACAACCACCTCCCTGTCGTCGGCCATATCGGCCTGATCCCTTCCTACATCACCTGGACGGGTTGGCGAGCGGTCGGCAAGACGGCGGACGAAGCGCTCCGCCTCTGGCGACATACGAAGAGACTGGAGGAGATCGGCGTCTTCGGGGCGGAGTTGGAAGTCGTGCCCGACCGCGTTGCGAAATTCCTGACCGAAAACTCATCGCTGGTCATGCTCGGTATGGGTGCCGGCAGATATGCGGATGCGCAGTATCTGTTCACCGAAGATGTCTGCGGCTACGGCAAGAACCACAAGCCGCGGCACGGAAAGGTATACCGAAACCTCAGCCCGGAGCTGCAAAAGATCCAGGACGAGCGCGTTGCGGCCTTCAGGGAATATAAGGCCGACGTCGATTCCGGCCGGTACCCCGGTTACGAACATACCGTTTCGATTGGGGATGCCGAGTTCGACAGCTTCATGCAAGCAGCAAAACGGTGAAACAATGCCTTTGGAGCTACCCATTTCATCACGAGCGGATGCCGGACAAGTCGTGGTTCGCAACACCAGGGCGCCAACGCTCGATGAACTCAAAATGCTGATTGCCAAGCGGAAGCTCATCCTTCCGACGAAATTGGAAACTGTCGCCCGCATGATGTTTGCAGAGCCGGACTACGTCGCCTTCGAGAAGTCGGCCTCGATCGCACGCCGGTGCAACGTCTCAACGACAACCCTGTCTCGCCTCGTTCCGCGCCTTGGCTTCAGGTCCTTCAAAGAAATGCAGAACTGCTTTCGCAATCATATTCTTGATCGAAAGGCGCAGCGGAAACCCAGCTAACAAAGCGACTGCATTCAGTTTAGATATGCGCTTTGATCTGAAATGAGCCGGAAATCGGACATTTTACGGAAAACAGGTTCATGTTCGAAATTTCTGGCACTGAAAGCAGCATTGTGAGAGACGCGGGGGCGGCGAAGATGATTGATGCAAGTAAGTCAACGCCAACCCGCGCGATCGAAGTGCTGGCTGAAGCTGGCATTCTCGTCGAAACGAACGGCAAGAAGCGTGACCGCAGCTTTGCCTATCGAGCCTATATGGAGCGTCTGCGGATAGGGACGGACTTGCCTGATCGCAGATGACACGAACGGGTCAGGGCTGGCGTCCGCTCCTTGAGGCTGTGACCGATCATTGGTCGGCTGCTTCTTGGGGCACAGCGGTAACAACTGCTTCGCAGGTGCTTCGCGCACTACTGATTGCCCAAAAGGACGGCCGGCCCTGATCAGTGCCTGCTGCGCTTGCCGTGCTTTGGTTTCTTGCTCTTGTCAGGCTTGGAACTGTAGGCACTTTCAACGATCCGCAACGCGTCTTCAAGAGGGATGCCGCACTTTCTGGCGTAGTAATCCGCCTCGGCCAATGGTTCCTCCGACACGGCTTCAATGATCAGCCTAGCTTTCTTCCCCACGGCAGACCTCCGGCGTTCACCGGGCCCGTTCCGTTCGATTCAGGCGACACGTCCAAGCCGATAAGGCTCTCTTGCCGGAACTGTCAGCCGTCACGACCGTTTTCATTCATATGCGGGCCAGGCTTGGAAAGCTAAAGAGAGGAGGATGAAAAATTGACTGTCATTCTCATCGGTGCGCTACTCATCGTCGCGGGCATTGTCTACATGGCAGGCGCGGCACTCTCATACGGTCGGCTCAGCAATTTGGCACCGCTCGGCACTCCAGCCGACCGGTCGGCCTCAAGGCTGGCAACGCCTGGCCCAACTCTCGAGCCGCGACGGCGTGGGTTCGGGTTTCTCGGCTTTTCGCGCAACTGGCCAGGCCTGCTAATGATAGCGGTCGGCATCGTTCTAATGTTGTCGAGCGCAGTGCCTTAGGCGCGGGTGCTAGGCGGCGCGACGGTCGCTTTCGTTCCGAACCCTAGCTGCTTCGCTCATAGGTTCGCCGGACCATACGAGGTCATAGGACATGGGTTGGCTGACATCGCTAAGCAGCATGTTGTCCGGGCTAGCCGGTGCTGCACCTTCGTCGCTCTGCATGCTGCCTCAACGCCAGAAGCGCCTAGTGTTGACAAAGGTGTCGTGTGCTTCCGCGGCGTCCTTGAGAAGCTTGGATTTCTCCTCGGCGCTGAAGAGATCCTTCGCACCGGCTACGTCCGAAAGCTCCAGCGCTGCCAGCAAATCGGGGGCGGTGGCAATATCGTTGAGGCTGCCGAGCTGATCCTGCAGGCTCTTCATCGCCTCGATGAATCGTCGATGGCGTTTGACTTCAGCCTTGCTGTTGTAAAGCGGTTCAAAGAACTCCGCCGCGTAGCGCAGTTTCTTTGCGGCAATGCGCACTTTGTGGCGGGTCTCGTCATCGGCATCAATGAGGTTGTTGCCGCCCTTCGCCACCTTTTTCCAAAATTTATCAAATACACTCGAGGCAAAATCGCTTAACGACTGCTCGTCCGATTGGGTTCGCCAGTCTCTGATGGAGATCCATTCGATGGCATCGATCATCAACGAGCGGGCGCGCACCGAGGAGAGCGATGCTTCGACCGCCACATAGGCGTCGTCGCGCGCATCTTGAAGACGGCTTGAAAGAGCCTCGCTCGAAGCGCGGTCGATCATCACGTCAATATTGCGCGCATCGCCAAGTTCCGAGGTAAGCCATTTAAATTCTTCCCGCAGGTGGTCGAAACGGCTGTCGTCGAACAGGGACTTGCAGATCGAAAACAGAGATCGCAGCCGTCGCAGCGACACACGAGCCTGGTGCAGGGCCTCTGCATCGTGGGACCAGCCCAGCGCCGTTTCATTCAGACGAAACTGTCTGAGACAGGCTGCGGCGATACGCGCGAAAGCCGTTGCCGCGCTCATCTCGGACGAGAGCGGGGTCGCCGCCGATTTCACAGCACCCGGCGCCGAGTCAAGCAGACGATAACCCCGTTCTGCTTTGCTCAGCACCCCGAGATGCGCCGGCGTGATCAGGTCGACTTTCCGGGCGAGCGCAAACAGCGCCTTCGGCGAGCCTACCTTCTTTTCCAACTCGATCTCGCAGACCGGCGCCTCGCGATCGGCTGCAACGACCTTGCCAAGATCCAAGGCGACTTCGACTGTGGCGCCGCTGTCCGTCACATTCCAACGATGCCGTTTGACATGAACCTCGAACAAGGGCGCCAGCCTTGGGCCAGCCTCCGCAAGCAGGCCTCGGATCTGCGGATCGTCAAGCACCGGAATATCGTCGGCGACCGGCCGCTCCCATTCCTCGCGCGCGAACGATCCGGCCGCGGCGTCATTGCTGGCCTTGACGGTTTGTATCCGTTCATTTCCCGATTTGCGAATGCGAAGCGACAGGCCGCGCTTGGACAGGTCCCGTCCCGGGGTGTCGAAATAGATCGATCTTTGCTGGAGAATGGTGGGCGAGGCTCCGAACAGATTTTTCTTGAGGAGCGATCCCGCACCCGACCGCGAAAGCTCGAGCTTCAGTTCCGTTTCCTGCATGGTGTCCTCGGCGCAGCGTCGCTTCGCATAGTGCGTCATAAACCTGTCACAAACAACTGGACCAACTGCGTCCGGATCTCAAGCCGGCCGAGGTCGAGGACATCCTGCGCCGCCGCCAGGCGCTCAAGGCGCGGCATCATTGGCCGCGAGGCAGCGATCGGCATCGAAGTGGCCGACAGACAGACCCGCGTGGAAGCAGGGCTGGGCGGAAACCGAGACCATCCTTGCGGCAGCGCAAGCACGCTGGGATCGGCAAAAGGCACTTGTGACCGAGATTCTCGACATGCGTGACGTCATCGTTCCTGCTCCTGTTCTTTGCCTGGACGCAAGCTGTGGGGACGCCTGTTTGCAGCCAGTCGGAATCTCGCCGTCAGACCATGGTGCTGGCCCGGCCGGGCGGGACTGTCAACGACCCGCGACGCGCCTCGTCCACTTGAATATCGTATTTATGGACGAGCTCGTGCGCCATAGGCGCCATCATGACATCCTAACAAAACGGCCGAAGCAACCTTATCGCCTGAAGAAAGTTTCTGTGTTTCGAAGCCGATTATGTGGCGAAGCCGATATGGCTATCTCACCATCCTGAGTGCCACGGTCGATGTCGGAGTGAATTGCTCAAAGGTCTGCTACAAACCTCTACCTAAGCAAGCACTTTGGCGAGAAAGGATTGCGTCTGAGGATGAGAAGGGTTGCCGAGCACGTCCGCTGGCTTTCCTTCCTCGATGATCTCGCCGCCCGCCATGAAGACGATGCGATCAGCCACCTCGCGAGCAAAGCCGATCTCGTGGGTCACCACGATCATCGTCATGCCGCTCTCCGCCAGATCGCGCATCACATCGAGCACGTCCGATACCAGTTCCGGGTCTAGTGCGCTGGTCGGCTCGTCGAAGAGGATGAGTTTGGGCTGCATGGCGAGGGCGCGCGCGATCGCCACGCGTTGCTGCTGGCCGCCCGAAAGCTGGCGGGGATAAGCGTTGACCTTTTCAACGAGACCGACCCGCTTCAGGATGGCATGCGCATGTTCTTTCACTTCCTCGCGTGCTTGCCGCTTCACTCCGACTGGTCCCTCCATGATGTTCTGGAGAACAGTCATGTGCGGGAACAGGTTGAAGTGCTGAAACACCATGCCGATGTGGATGCGTTGGCGCACTATCTCATGCTCGTGCATTTCCTGCAGGTAGCCATTGTGCTCCCTATAGCCGATCAGTTCGCCGTCCACTCGGATGCGGCCATGGTCGATACGCTCGAGGTGGTTGATGCAACGCAGAAAGGTGCTTTTACCCGAACCGGACTGACCGAGCAGACATGTCACTTGACCGTTCGAAACGGACAGGTTTATCCCCTTGAGAACCTCTAGAGAGCCGAAGGATTTTCTTACCCCTGTCGCCTGCACCATCAGCTTGCTCTGTGGCCTTGTCTGAAAGGTCATGACGGCCTCCTTTTCTCGCTGGCCGCGAGTGGACGGGCGCGTAATAGCCCGAGAAAGGAGCCGATGCTTTGCAGGGGCGTGGCAGGGAGGTTGCGGCTGCTGCCGCGGGCGTAGTGACGCTCTATGTAATATTGGATGACGCTGAGCACCGAGACGATGATCAGGTACCAGATCACCGCGACCATCAGCAGGGGGATCGTCTCGAACGTGCGCGTATAGATTGTCTGCGCCGCGAAGAGCAGTTCCGGCACGGCGATGATGCTGACCAGCGCCGACATCTTGAGCATGTTGATGGTGTCGTTGCCGAGCGGCGGGATGATGACGCGCATCGCCTGCGGCAGCACAACACGCCGCAAGAGCCGCCAACGCGACATGCCGATCGACTGGGCCGCTTCAGTCTGGCCATGGTCGATGGAGATGATGCCCGCCCGGATGATCTCGGCGCTGTAGGCGGCCTCGTTCAAGCCGAGGCCAAGGATGGCCGCGATATAGGGGGTGATGAGCGCGTTGGCATCAAGCTGGACGAAGTCCGGACCGAAGAAAGGAATGCCGAGCGAAATGTTCGGAAACAGCGCCGAGAGGTTGTACCACAACAGTAGTTGCACCAGCAGCGGCGAGCCACGGAAGAACCAGACGAACAGCCATGAGGAGCCCGACAGGACCGGGTTGGGGGATAGCCGCATGACGGCGAGCATCACGCCGAGCGCGACGCCCATCACCATGGCGATGGCCGTGAGCTCGAGCGTGCGCCGCACTCCCAACAGGATCGTGTCGGAGGTAAAGTATTGCCCCACCACGGACCATTCGAAGCGGGGATTGGTGAAGAACGTGTGCACCGTCATGGCCGCAAGCAGCGCTACGAAGGCGACGGCCACCCAGCGCCATGGGTGCCGGGCCGGCCTGATTACCAGGTCGATCGTGGGATCGCCGCTCATTTCCGTAGAACCGGTCTCCTTGATGGACATGGCGAACTCCCAGGATTTTGGCTGCCGGGTGGCCCCTTACTTGCCGTCGTTTATCGTGGCCTGCTTGATGGCGCCGACCTCCTGGCCCCATTTCGCCAGGATCTTGCCGTAGGTGCCTTCATCGATCAGCGCCTGCACGGTGGCCTGCAATACCTTGGTCAGCTCGTCGGAGTCCTTCGGCAGCACCAGCCCGTAGGGTCGCGGCGCATAGGAAGTGCCTGGCACCTCGAAGGCGCCCTTGTGCTGTTGCGAAATATAGGCGCCCGCGGAGGTGTCTATCATGGCAACATCGGCCCGGCCCGACTGCAACGCCAGGACGATCTTGCTGGTGCCGGGCAGGACCTTGGCGTTGAGTTCCGCCTTGCCGGCCTTCACGCAATCCTCGGAAGCCTTCTTGGCATCCTCGATTTCCGTGGTGCCCTTGTCGATGGCGGCGGTGACGCCGCAGATATCGGCGAGGCTGTGGACGTTCTTGGGATTGCCCTTCTTGACCAGGAAGCCTCCGCCGGAGGTGAAATAGTCGACGAAATCGACCTTGTTGCGACGTTCGTCGGTGTCGGTCATCGCCGACATCGCCATGTCGTAGCGCTTAGCCGCAAGCGCGGGAATAATGGCGTCGAAGCTCATATTCTCGAATTCCAGCTTGACCCCGAGCTTCTGGCCGATTGCTTCCGCCAGATCCTTGTCGAGACCGATGATGGTGGTGTTGTCCGTGTCGTAATATTCGAATGGTGGATATTCGACGTTGCTGGCGACCCTGATCATTCCGGCGTCTTTCAGCTTGGCCGGGAGCATGGCGTTGAGCTTCGGATCCATTTTGGTTGAGATAGCGCTTTCGGCGTGAGCCGGGCCCGCAAGTATCGATCCAGCCAAAAACAAAGCCGCCGCGATGCTCGAGGCGAACCGAGCCCGACTAGAATGTTCATTGCGCATGCGTTTATCTCCCCTGTTGATGCCGTCTTGAAGCTCGCAGTTTTTGACCGGTGAAGGCGGCTGACCGTCGCTAACGCCTCACTCTTCGGTAGGCGCACGATGTTCCCGGCCTCAAGCTCTCTGGTTCCAGGCGTTTGCCCTTGTGCCGCAGGCGAAGACAAAGTTTGCCTATCGATCTTTCCATCGAATCCTTCACTCCGGCCGCACGTCAGAGGCAAGACACCTATAGCAATATATACAACTTTCCAGAATCAGCCTTGTCAAGCGCGATCGTAGCGAGACGCCAGTTTTATTCTGACACAGATGACCAACTTGTACTAATATGTGGACACATTCGATCTCAAACGCATCGGCAAGTGGCGACATGAGCAAGACGACGACTAGGACCGAGAAGGAATTGACCCACGGCAATGGCGAGATCGGAGTTTCGCTGGGGCAGCGGGTGCGCAACCATGTTTTGGAGAAGGTTAATTCGGGGGAATGGCAGGAAGGCTATCGAATCCCGTCTGAATCGCGTCTTTCAGAGCAGTTGGGCGCCTCCCGCATGACAATCCATATTGCCATGCGGGATCTCTCCGCCGAAGGCATTCTTGTGCGCCGACAGGGTGCCGGCACTTTCGTCGCCGCCCGCCAGGGTCAATCCACGCTCATGGAATTGCGCAACATTCAGTCCGAGATCGAAGCGCGCGGCAATCGCCATACGACTGATGTCATCAAGATGGAGGAGGTCGATAGCGACCTTAATATCGCGACGGAACTGAATGTGGTGCCAGGCACCACGGTATTCCATTCGCTGTTGGTTCATAGAGAGAATGGAAGGCCGCTGCAGATTGAAGACAGATACGTAAACCCGCAGTTTTCTCCTGATTATCTGGAGCAAGACTTCACAAAAATAACGCCCTATGTCCATCTGATGGCCGTTGCTCCCCTGGAGGAGGTCGAGCATATCATCCAGGCCGTCCTGGTTGACGAGTTCAACTGTGAGTTGCTCGAAATGAAGCAGGGAGAGCCCCTGCTTCTGCTGCGCCGCCGCACATGGTCGCGCGGTATGATTGCATCCAGCGCACGCTTCCTGCATCCGGGCTCTCGCTTCAGTCTTGCCGCGCGCATGTCCTTTGGTCGCTAGTTAGTGCTCTCGGAGGCGCCGCTCACCCGTCTTGACAGTTGCAGGGCAAGTGAAAGATATCTAAGTCACCTATACAACTATGTGCAATGGATGTCGTTATGTGGGAGCCAATCTTTGCCGTCGGCGATCAGGGATCTGATGCCCCCAGGCCTAGCGGCCGGCTGGCGGGATTGCCGAGCTACGGTCGGGGGCGGGCGGGGCAGGGCGTCGTTTTTGCGCACAGGCTCGGCTCCAATGAGGCGCCGGACCCACCCAGCGCCGCCATTCAGGCCGCCGTGGCAAGGGCAATGGCGGGTGCACACCGCTATCCGGACCTGCGTGGCGAAATGCTGGTGGAAGCGTTGGCAAGCCGGCATGGCTTGCCCTCCGACATGATTGCGGTATCCGCGGGCTCGGTCACCATGCTGGACCAACTCGTCCGAGCATTTTGCGACCTTGGCGACAGGGTCATCACCGCCTGGCGCTCCTACGAGGCTTATCCGATCATTGTCGGCGGCGCGGGGGCGCGCCTCCTCGAAGTGCCGCTGGACAGCGACCATCGGTTAGACATGGCAGCGATCCTCCACGCCTGCAGGTCCCAGGCGCGAGTGGTGATCATCTGCAATCCCAACAATCCGACCGGCACCATGCTTGGGCCGGCTGAATTGGAGGCTTTGCTGGATGCCATACCCGCGCAAACGCTCATTATCCTCGATGAGGCTTATGCCGACTATGCCGACGAGGCGGGCATGATTGCATCCTCTCCCGCGCGACGTCTTTCCCGACATCGAAACCTGGTCGTGCTGCGCACCTTTTCCAAGGCTTGGGGGCTTGCCGGCATGCGGGTCGGCTACTGCCTCGCGGATCGCAGTATCGTTGCCGCGGCGAACACGGTTGCGCCGCCCTTTCCGTTGCCGATGACCGCGCAGGCGGCGGCACTTGCCGCGCTTGCCGAGGGGGACGTGGTCACGGCGCGAATAACGGCCAGCGTTGAGCAGAGACGGCGCATGTCTGAAGGGCTCGCAGCTCTTGGGTTCCAGGTTGCGCTCTCGAAAGCCAATTTTGTATGGCTGGCGGTCGGCGAGGAGGCGGGGGCGCTGACCCTTCACTTGCATGCGGCCGGCATAGCGGTGCGCTGTTTTCATGGCGAGGGGGTGCGTGTCACAACGGGCACGGCCGCAGATACCCAGGCCCTGCTCACAGCGGCGGCGGCGTGGATGTCGAGATGAGGCAAGCGGCGCGGGACAGCCATCCACCGGCGCCCGCGGGTCGGCTACCTTGTCGCCCATCATGACCCCGACAGGATATTTTTTCACGGCCGCAAACCGTGGTCCCTCGATCCATTTCAGGCCTTCCAGCAGGCTGCGGACTAACAATCAGTTGAGCGCCATGTCGAGACAAAGCACCCTTCCCAGCGCGTTCGAGCAAACCATGCGCGACCGGTTTGCGGATCGTTTCCAGACCGGTACGGCCATCCGTGCTCAACACGGTTCCACAGCCACCTGGATCGAGAACCAGCCCCCGGATGGCGTGGTCTTTGCCGAGAGCACCGAGGAGGTGGCGGATATCGTCACGCTTTGTGGCGGCGCTGGCGTGCCCGTCATTCCCTTCGGAGCGGGCAGTTCGCTCGAAGGTCAGGTCAATGCACCAAGCGGCGGTATTTCCGTCGACCTGACGCGGATGGACCGCATTCTTTCGGTCAATGCCGAAGACATGGACTGCGTCGTCCAGCCAGGCGTGATACGCAGCCGCCTCAACGACTATCTGCGCGATACTGGCCTTTTCTTCCCACTAGACCCTGGTGCCGATGCAACGTTAGGCGGCATGGCCGCCACCCGTGCTTCGGGTACGACAGCCGTGCTCTATGGGACGATGAAGGACGCGGTCCTGTCGCTTCAGGCCGTGATGCCGAACGGCCGGGTGATCCGCACCGGCCACAGGGCGCGCAAGAGTGCGGCAGGCTACGATCTGACGAGGCTGCTGGTCGGTTCCGAAGGCACGCTCGGCATCATCACGGAGCTGACGATTCGGTTACGCGGCATTCCGGAGGCGGTGTCGGCGGCTCGCTGCTCCTTCCCAACCGTCGAAGATGCGAGCAATGCCGTCATCGGCGGACTCCAATTCGGCCTCCCCTTTGCACGGATCGAGCTGTTGGACGCAGCCACGGTCAAAGCGGTCAACGCCTACTCGCAATTGAGCCTTCCGGAGATGCCATTGTTGCTGGCCGAATTCCACGGCACACCCGATACTGTCGCCGAATTATCGGTGCGTTTTGGCGAGGTCGCGCGTGAGTTCGGCGCCACCGCTCTGGACTGGACGACCGATCCGCAAGAACGGACGCGGCTGTGGAAGGCGCGCCATGACCTGTTCTGGGCGGTCCTGGGTCTACGGCCCGGCGCCAAGGGTATCAGCACCGATGTATGCGTGCCGATCTCGCGATTGGCCGAATGCATCGGCGCGGCGACGGAGAGGGCGCAATCGGTGGGGTTGCTTGCCCCGATTGCCGGCCATGTCGGTGACGGCAATTTCCACAATTTGATCCTCATCGATCCGCAGAACCCGGCAGAGAGGGCCGCCGCCAAATCCTATATCGGCTGGTTGAACGAGCTCGCTCTTTCCATGGAAGGAACCTGTACGGGCGAGCACGGCGTGGGGCAGGGCAAACGCTCCTACATGGAGCGCGAGATGGGCCCGGCGCTGGACGTGATGGCGGCCATCAAGGCTGCGATCGATCCGAAGAACATCATGAACCCGGGAAAGATCTTGCCCGAACGATCTGAGAAGACAAGCTGACGCTTGGCGACCTCGTCAAGGCAGCGACGATAGAAGGCATTGGGCAGGGCCTGCTCATGCATGGTCAAACGCGTCAACGATGGCTTGCGAAGCCGGATGCACGATCGCGCTCTTCGCCCCGTCGAGCGAGCGAGCGAGAATGATTGGCTCCCAGGCGAAATCCTCGGTAATCGGAACGCTGGCAAGCGGCTCTCCGTCATAAGCGGATCCGCCCAGGGGTCCCGAATAGGCGATGCCAATGCCTTCGCCATGAGCGGCCAGGCTGCGCATGACCTCTAGCGCCCGCACTCTGTGATGGACGACCGGCTCCGCACCGATCCGTCTGAAGAGGCCCAGGACGTGCCGAACCGACAGCCCTTCTTCGAAGAGGATCAAAGCGCGCTGGCTGAGGTCCTTGAGACTGACTTCCCGCAAGTCAGCCAAGGGATCATCGATCCGCATGAGGGCGTGGGGTTGGACGGATGTGAGCGGTCGGCGCAGGAAACTTGCGTCGAGACCGAGGTCGAACGTCACGGCGATGTCGATGCGCGACTGCAGCATGTCGCGGGCGAGCGTCTCGAAATCGGCGATACGATAGCGAATCTCCGCTCCTGGAAGCTTGCTGCGCACGGCATCGAGCAGGCGGCCGATGTGAAGCGGCGCCAGATCCTCGAATAGGCCCAAGGTCAGGCGGCCGACAGTCGCATGCCGGGTGCGGGCAGGATCGTCCAACTGGCGGGCTTGCGAGAGGATGTCCTCGACCTTGGCGAGATAATCCCGACCAAAATCGGTCAACTCGACCGGGGCCCCCCTGCGTCGGATAAAAAGCTTGCGCCCAAGACGCCGCTCGACCTGGGTGATGGCGACCGAAAGTGAGGGTTGCGAAACGTTGAGCTGCGCGGCCGCACCGGAGAGGCTGCCGAAACGGCCCACGGCCGAGACATATTCGAACTGGCGAAGGGTAAGATATAGCATGGTCCTAAGACCATATTGCAATACTTATTATTTGCAACTATGAATGAGTGCGTGTTTGCTCGAACCATCAAATCGGGAGAAAGCAATGACACATCCACTCGTCGCACAGGAACAGATCGAGGACTATCAGCGCGACGGCGTCGTGCTCGTGCGCGGGCTGTTCAAGGACCACGTCGAAGCGCTGCGTGCAGGCGTCGCCCGCAACATGGCGGAGCCCAGCCAATACGGCGCCGAAAACCTCAAGCCTGGCGAAGCAGGCCGCTTCTTCGACGATTACTGCAATTGGGACCGCATTCCCGAATTCGAGAAGGTGATCCGTCACTCGGCGGCCGGCGAGGTGGCCGCGGAACTGATGAGGTCGGATTCGGTCCAGCTTTTCCACGATCATGTCCTTGTCAAGGAGCCCGGCACATCAAAGCCAACGCCCTGGCACCAGGATGGGCCCTACTACTTCGTCGAGGGGATGCAGACGGTCAGCTTCTGGTCGCCGCTGGATCCGGTGCGCGAGGCCTCGCTGCGCTGCGTCGCCGGCTCGCATCGTTGGCCCAAACCGGTATTGCCGACGCGCTGGCTCTCGGAAGAGAATTTCTACGCCGATAGCGACACCTATATCCCAGTCCCCGATCCCGATGCCGAGGGCATGGACATCCGCGAATGGGAAATGGAGCCGGGCGATGCCGTCGCCTTCAACTATATGACCCTTCATGGCGCACGCGGCAACGAAGCGGCAACACGCCGGAGGGCCTTCTCCCTGCGGCTCGTGGGCGACGACGCCCGCTATGTCCAGCGACCCGGGCGTACCTCGCCTCCCTATCCCGGCCATGGCATGTCGGCAGGCGAGAAGCTGCGCGAGGATTGGTTCCCGACGATCTTCCGCCGCGAAGCCGTGCGCGACGTCGGCTGATCAGCCACGGAAGATGGTCGACCGAGCGTCGTCAAAACCCCACGGCATAAGGCGAAGTTGCCTGGCTTTATCACGCTGCACACCTTCGCATGGCGAATGAATGTAGGTATGGTAGAGTAACCGCCACGCTCGGCGGCACGACGGTTTCTCGCCGCAATCGCCTGCCTGACCCCTCAAGCAGCGTGAGCCCTCTGACCACGTCGACCGAAATGACGTGAACCGCATCGCGAACATATTCGCCGCTGGAGTGCTTCACGGTCTCATGCCCGGCGAAGCTCTAACCAATGGCCATGAACGCGTTCGCCATCGCTCTCGAGCGGGCATTGGGGCGTAATCTGCGTTTCGATCGCGCGCTCCGCACCGCGGAGCGAAAGGCCGGTCACGAGGCGGCGTGCATCGCCGGTCGGAGCGCCCGGCGTTTCGTCACCCGGCCGTTGCACCATCGCCATGACTGGCGTTTTCTGAGTATTCGGCTGACCTTTTCGGCCTCGTCCGGGTGGCGGATCGTCTGGATGCGAAGCGGTTCGCCAAAGCTTTGCGCCTGCTTGTCGGCCGTTGGAGTCAGCCTCGTCGTCGTCTGAAATCAGACATCGTTCGCGACCGACGCTTGAGATCTGGTTGCGCCAAGACCCGACGATCAAGGTACGTGGTAGTCGACGCCAATATCGATAAAACCCACTATGTGATCGTCGGTGACGAAGTCGCCTATCAGGTCGACGCCGAAGGACCGCTTTGTAAGTACCTTGGTCTTGCCGATGAGTTCGCGCAGGATCTGGGGTGGGTTAATGTCGGATACCCAGCTTTATCACCACTACCGCGCTTGGCACCGTCGAGGTTACGGCTCTCACCTGTCGCAGCCAACCCAACGAGCCGCCGGCACCGGCTCTTGCACGATAAGGATTTCCCTAGGTGATAGCCGCATGCAGGCGTAGCATGCCGTCGATTTGGGAGGTGGCGATGACCAATGTCTCGATCCGCCGGGCGGATTTCATGATGGTCCTCGCCTATGCGTCGGATCTCGCGACAGGCCATTCTCGCGACTTCGCGCTGAAATCATGTGTGCTTGCGATGCGGATCGCCGAGCTTGCAGGCCTTTCCGAACAGGTTCGGCGCAATGCGTACCACCAGTCGATGCTGCGCTATGTCGGCTGCAATGCCGACACGGACCTTCTGGCGGCCACCTTCGGTGACGAAATCGCGCTCCGCCAGGATCTTGTCGGTCTCGACATGGGCAACCGTGCGGAACTGGGCAGGGTCTTCGTGCAGGCCTTCAAGCGGTTCTATTACGATCTTGAACCTGACGCACAGGCCAAGGCGATCGAGGCCGCGATGTTGCAGGCGCTGGCGGTGGCCCGCCCGGTGCTGACCGCGCATTGCGAGGTCGCGCAGCGGATCGGCGAGCGGCTCGGCCTGTCCGAGGAGATCCGGCGCAATCTTGGGCAGATCTACGAACGCTGGGACGGCAAGGGCCTGCCGCGCGGGCTGAGCGGCGAGGATGTTCTGCCAGCCGTGCGCCTGATCACATTGGCACAGGACGCTATTGCGCTCAGCGACGCCGCCGGTATCGAAGCAATGGCCGAAACCATCGCCAGCCGCGCCGACGGTCCGTACGAAGCGGAGCTGGCCCGGCTCGTCTCGACCAATGCAGCGATGTTGATGCAGGGTATCGGCGCGACTGTCGACCGCGACACAATCCTGGCGCTGGAGCCCGATCCGCCGGTGACGCTGGACGAGGCGGCCTGCGACCAGGCGTTCCTCGCCATCGCCGACATGATCGACATGCGCATGCCATTTACGCACGGCCATTCGCGGATGGTGTCGGAACTGGCCGCGGGTGCGGGGACACAGGTCGGGCTGCCCGCTGCTGACGTCCGCGCGCTGCGCTGGTCGGGCGGCATCCATGACCTCGGCGAACTCGTGGTGCCCGTCGCGACCTGGATGCGTAACGGTCCGCTGTCGGTGCGCGAGCGCGACGCTGCGCAGCTGCACGCCTACTACGGCGAGCGGGCGCTGACCTCCTTAGGCCGCGACAGCGATGCGATGGCCGCGCTCGTGCTGCGCCATCACGAACGGCTCGACGGCTCTGGCTATCACCGCAAGGTTGGCGGCGCCGACCTGTCGCCGGCGGCGAGGATCCTGGCGGCTGCCGAGGCGTTCCAGACATCGCGGGAGGAACGTCCTCACCGCAGGGCGCTGTCCAGCGAGGCGGCGGCGACGCAATTGCGCGCTGCCGTCCGCGAGGGCTGTATCTGCTCCGATGCCGCCGAGGCCGTGTTGTCCTTCGCAGGGCAGCCGTCGCGCCGGGCGGCGCCGCGGCCGCTGGCCGGCATGACGCCGCGCGAGATCGAGGTGCTGCGCCTGATCGCCGCCGGACTTACCGCGAAGGAGGCGGCGCGGAAGCTGGAAATCTCGCCCAAGACCGCGGACCACCATATCCAGAGCGTCTATTCCAAGATCGGCGTGACCACCCGCGCCGCCGCCGCGCTCTATGCGGTCGAGCATGGCCTTATCCGACCGGGCGAAACGCAGGCATAGGGAATCCACCCCATGTGCGCCTGCTCCGGGGCGCGCATCGTGCTCCTGTCGACGGACCAATGGTGGCCCCGACCGACAGGAGGAAATCAGATGCTTCTCGCAACGACCAAGGTGGCGGACGTCGACCACTTCATCCGTATCTTTTCGACCAAGGGCGCCGACAAGCGCCGGCTGCACGGCTCGAACGGTGCAACCGTGTTCCGCGACCCCAGCGAGGCCGACCGCGTCTGGGCGATTTTCGACTGGGACGCCGAGGGCTGGAAGAACTTCGTATCGGATCCGGAGGTGCCGGCGATCCTGCAGGAGGCCGGCCATGTCGGTAAGCCGCAGGCGGCACTGCTGCTCGGCCACTACGAGGCCTGACGTCCCGCGCCGCGCGCCGCCTGCCGCCCGGCAGCGGTGCGCCCGACCAACCCCAACAATCGGAGAAATCAGATGGACCCGAAACCCATCAAGATCGGCCTTATCGCCGAACTCACCGGCCCGTTGTCTTTCATGGGCATCGCCAACGCGAACCTCACGACCATGCTCGTCGACGACATCAACGCCAAGGGCGGCCTCCTCGGCCGGCCGGTGGAGCTCGTCATCGAGGACGGCGAGACCACCGAAAACGTCGCCAAGGCAAGGGCCGCGAAACTGATCGACGTCGATAAGGTCGACGTGGTCGTCGGCGGCATCTACAGCTCGACCCGCCAGGCCATCAAGAGCGAGGCGGTCTCGCGGGGCAAGACACTCTACATCTACACCGAGCAGTACGAAGGACAGGAAAACGATCCCTTGATCTTCTGCACCGGTCCCGTGCCCGCGCAGCAGGTCGAACCGCTGATCCCATGGCTCATGAAGAGCACCGGGGCAAAGCGGTTCTATTTGCCGTCGGCCGACTACATCTGGCCGCATTTGTTGAACAAAGCCGCGAGCCGGGTGGTGCGCGCCAACGGCGGCGAGATCGTCGGCGAGGAGTACTTCCCTCTCGATACCACCGATTTCCGGCGGACCGTGCAGCAGATCATGGCGAGCGGCGCCGACGTCGTCTTCAACACCATCGTTCCGCCGGGCCTGACGCCATTCTTTGACGAACTTTACAACGCCGGTTTCGGCAAGCGCGGCGGCAAGATCGTCTGCACCTACTTCGACGAGAACTTCTTCAATCTGGTGCCTTCCGAGCAGATCGAGGGCCTCTACAGCTGCCTCGACTACTATCAGGAACTCGACGATCCGTTTGGCCGTGCGCTCTTGCGTCGTTACCAGGACCGGTTCCCGGGCAGCGCGATGTTGACCGCAGGCAGCGGCTGCACCGGCCACTACCGGGCGATCAGGATGTGGGAAGCGGCGGTGACGGAAGCCGGCACGGTTGAGCGCGACGCGGTCATCCGGGCGCTCGATCATGCCCGCATCAGCGAAGGCCCGGGCGGCCCCGCCGAAATGGTTCCCGGCCAGCACCATGTTCGCATGAACATGTACATCGCGCAGGCACATGGCGGTCGCTTCCGGGTCGTGAAGAACCTGGGTCCGATCAATCCCAACGAACGCGTGCTCACCGGCGAACTCCACCTCGACAACGTGGGTTGACTTGGCCACGTCAATCCCGTTCTTCCAAGTGGCGAGGGCGGCCAGTTGCGTGCCTTCGCCACCCAACCGGACTCACAGTGACCGTTCCAATCACACAAAGCAGTTCATTGGTCGCAATGGTCAGTTTTACTAGCCACAATTCGGAACAGGTGTTGATGATGCCTAATCATCTCGGAAGAGTTTTCAAATATTGGAACTGAACTGTCGACGGTTGTCGCCGATATGGGCAATGGCGATCGCCGGAGGGAAATTGAGTCGAGTGCCAGGAGCTGAAGGGCCCCGATGCGAACGCGTAGCAGAACGAGAGGCGCAGCGTCGTTGTAGAGGAATTTCGAACGTGTTGCTGCCTGAGAACTCCACGATGTGCGCACGGGTGGGGCGTTCCGGCTCTCGTTTCGTAACGCCCGTGGCTTTCGTGACAAATCGGCCGCTGCGGAATTAACGTTAGGGGCTCTCTATCGTCCAGGCGCCTCTCCGACCGTGTCGCAATCGACAACCGGTCCTGAGTGGACCTGATAAGCCGCGGGGTGCACGCTGGCAGACAGACCAGCAATCTCATTTACGAGCTTGTTTCGGATCGCGTTTGCAAAGTCGGCTGTCTTCGCTACGGTGACAACGAAAGTCCCGGAACCGCCGATGACGCAGCTCTCATAGTACAACTCGACATAGCGCGGACCAAAGCTGTCGAGTGTGTCGTCTGCGTGCAGCGAGATCACCAGCCCATTGATGGTCACGCCATCGGCTATGAGTGTGTCGTGCACCGGTTGAAGCGGAAGGCCGGCATTGTTGGGTCCATCGCCGGAGACGTCGATGACTTGGCGATCGCCTGCAGGCCCACCCGCCAGCAGCTTGCCCGCCAACAGGAGCGCCCCTGAGATTGAGGTGCCGCGCCCCCTGATGATTGGTTGGGCTCGCAGCGCCTCTGCGAAGGCGGCCGCATCTTCGGGCTGCTCCAGAATAGCCCATGGTATCCGCACGCTCTGGTGGTCTGGGCCTGCCCACTCGACATAGGTTATACCGATTCTGCCGCGCCGGCCGGATTTGATGGACTGCCAAACTTTGGCATCCTGGAGCGCTTCGACATATCCTTCCCGCTGCAGCCGTTGTTCCGCCTCGCTCATTGAAGATGATACATCGACGCTAAGAACCAGTTCGAGATCCACCGAGGAAACCGGCTCAGCCGTGGCTGACATCGACATTGTCACCCCTACCGCGACAGCGAACAATCGGCCTCGTGCCTGTCCTTTTTGCCCAGCGTAGCGTGGAACGAAAGACACCATCTCACTGCGTCCATCCGATGGGAGATCGGGAAGATGCTGCCGGCGACTTTGTCTGCCATCACCCGTATGGGTGAATATCGGGACTACGCTGCTCCTAGCGAATGTGGGCCGGAATCCAGCACCAACGCGTCGAGATTCCTGCCTACCGGGAGGTGGGAGATGCCTGAGCGGGCCGCGCAAGTCTGGTACGACGCCGTGGCACCGGCACGCGCGGCGCCGAGGATGTCCGCCTCTACGCCCGGTCAGAATTACCGACCAGATGGCCAAGTGAGCCTTATCGTCGCCTTTCACCACGTCCCGCAATCGGCGATGAGTGACTTGCTGTACTGAATTTCAACCATCTGTGATATCGTCGCGGGTGAGTGGTAACTCATCCAAATGAAGGTGGGTTTCGAATGGCTCCCGACGCAACCGCACTTGCCCTAGAGGCCTGCTACGACGCCGCTTTCGAATTTGAGCGGTGGCCGGGAGGGCTGCAAAAACTTGCGGATGCGCTGGGCGCGACGAGCTGCGCTCTCCGCACCTGCGAAAAAGCGCACCCTTTTGCGGCCGATCAGCGTGGTAAAGCCGGCTGCGTGCCGGACTCCACGGAACATGCTGAATTTTCGGCTCTTTGGCATGAGCGGATCGGAGACGCTCCCAGTCCCCATCTTGAGAGGCCGCAGCTGCTCGCGAAACCCCCGATCAGTTTCACTATAGAGGACGAAATCACAACTCCGGAGGAACGAAGGGGGCTGTCTTATTATGAAGAGATCGCCCGTCCCGGACACCGAGAATGGTGGGCCTTGGTCGGCTTGGTGGTCAAGAACCGCAGATGGGGGGTGTCGCTGTACCGCGATGCTCAGAGAGGACCGTTCTACCCGAGCGAAGCTGATCATTTCCTGAGAGTGGCGCCGGACCTGAGCCGGATCATAAGCGCAGCAGAGAAGCTCGGCGAGCTATCTGTCGGTCCAAGCCTAGTAACTCTTGATCGGCTCAATTTTGGCGCGGTGCTGCTGGACTGTCGTGGATGCGTGAGGCGGTTTAACGAACGCGCAGCAGCCCTGTTCGGCTCCGACCTCGTTGTCCGACACGGCCGCATCCGCGCGACTGATCAGCCGAGTGACGCCCGTCTTCAAGGCTTCATCAGAGCCGCCGTTTCGGGTCTGTCGGTTCGGTCCGAACCCGTTGTCATTGCGCGCCAGGGGTACCCCCGGATGATAGCGGAGGTGATGCCCATGACTGCATTAGGGCATGATCTGTTCAATGGCGGCGACATCCTACTGTATTTCACAAATCTTATGACCGAACCGGTTCTAAATGAGCAATTGCTGAGCGTGACTTTCAAGCTGACAAGAGCGGAAGCGCGTCTGGCCTCGCAATTGGCATCGGGGGAAGGCATTCGCACGGCGAGCGCAAAATTGGGCATCAGCCGCGAGACTGCCCGAACGCAGCTGCGGGCTGTTTTTGCGAAAACGGGGACGTGCCGACAGGCCGAACTGGCGGCACTGTTGTCCCGCTTGCGTATACCTTCCCTGCATTAGACGGCCACTCTCCCAGTTCAGTTTGGCCACAATGTTAGCGAGAGGCGATCCAAGGTCCGCCTTTGGTCATAATGAGCCTACCTATCCCCTAAATGCAGTGCAGCTTTGCGCGTCTAAGCGGAAGTCATCCCTCACATGCGAATACGCTTGCTTGATAGTGACGAAATGACCCCATGTTCCGCATGAGGTCAATCGATTCTCCTGAGGTGGGTACGGCCGACTGGTAGACTTCTCAAACAATGCCGATCCGACGCGTGACCTGGCCGTTGCTTTCCCAGTATGTATGTTTCCTGGTAATCCATGGATCATCCATGGCAGGCTGGATTTGTCCCGCCATATCAGTGGCACGCGAGGTGACCGTATGCTCGCCCTTTGCTGGGTGTTTCCAGTCGAGGTACCACACCTTCCAGGCGAATTCAGCTTCTTCACCATGGTCTATCGTCGCTTCAAGCCATGGGCCGTTATCAACCTTCACTTCGACCTTGGCGATTGGGGCCCCCCAGGCTGCACCGCTGATCCGGTATCCGGCATCGCTACGCGTCACTCTGGCAGGCGCCGACTTCAGCAATGCACGGCCGACCGAGGTCTCGGCCCACACCGTCTCGCCATTGTGCTCTTCCTCGCGGATGGTGACGTAGTCTCGTGCCATCAATTGACTCATGAAGCGCGTGTTGCGTATCTCAATGCGCTTGAGCCACTTGACATTGGCGATGCCATACCATCCGGGGGCGATGAGCCGCACCGGGGAACCGTTGGGTGGCGGCAGGGCGGCCCCATTCATCTCGTAGCAGAGGATGTTGTTGGGGCTCATCGCATCGGCGAGCGACATGCTGCGGGCGAAATTCTGATGCATCTTGACGTCGCGGTTATTGTCCTTGAGAGCGATGTCACCGATATCAGTGCCCCAGAAAACAACTTCGATGCCGTTTTCGTTGACCCCTGCCTCCTCAAGTATGGCGGCGAGCGGCGTGCCGGCCCAGCGGGCGTTGCCAATGCCGCCGATAAAGAATGGAAAACCATGATTGCCCGAACATTCCACCGTGAAAGCCACTTCGTGGCGCGGCCGCGCCTTGAGGTCGGCGAGCGACAGGCTCAGATGCTTCTTCACCAACCCATCAATTTCCAGCTCCCAGGCATTCACATCGATGCTTGGCCGATCAAAATGAGCGATGCTGAAGAACTTGTCATTAGGCGTCACCCATGAATCCATATCCTCCCAGACAAGCTGGTTCTGGATGACCGCGGGAACAGGATTGGGCTGCGGCTGGTCTAGCCACGGGATCACGCTCTCACCCGCCCGGCTTGGAAAGGCTTGGGCAAACTGTGAATTGAAGACCGCCAGTGCGGCAACGGCCGCGCTACCTTGAACGATGAATTCGCGGCGTGCAAGATGATGCATAATGGTTTCTCCTCCAGTGTGAAAAGCTGTTTTCTCCTCCAGGCATAAAAGTGACAGCGGCCGGAATCGCACGAGGGAAGGCCGGCCGAGGCGGGCAAATCTTGAGAGCGCTCGGAATCTGGCGAATAGAAGCGCGCCGTGTTTAGGCAGATTTTCCCGCTCTCAATCGCAGGCTCTATCAGGTCCCAGCAAGCGATCCGAAAATGTACGCCTTATGTGCGTTCGTGGCGAGGGCAAACGTAAGGATTCGCTAATTAATAACGAGCGTTACCATCAAGATGGGTCTGTCCGCCGATTGCGGCCTTCCCGTTCGGTGAGATCAGCGCTTTGTTAGGTTGTTGCACCAGCTATTCTGGAGAGCCTCCTGGTTAATCACCCATCCCGTAGCTGCACTAGCTCCTGCGCCGCAGTCCAACACAATATACGCCACCGGGCGACAGACTCGCATCGGGTCGAAAGCGGAATGGCGGCTTCTGGCTAGTTCGCTCCAGAGCCGGATCGTCGGTTCCCGGCCCAAACCAGCCGCGCTCATGCGCTCACCGAACCCCTTGCAGGAAAGGGAAACCCCGCTTGCATTGAAACTAGTGTTCCTCCTGATCCTTAGGTTCGCCAGAGCATACGAGATGCTACGAAGAATAT
>NZ_VFUX01000019.1:0-137760 GCF_006441275.1 Mesorhizobium sp. B2-4-17
CCGTCCGCGTGCAGCAGCAGCGTGCCGTACTGGCCCGCGACCGACACGCCGCCGGCCGTCACGGCCTGCGCCGAGCCTGCGCCGTCCTTGCCATAGGCCGAGGTGACGCTGGCGCCGTCGGCGCCCTGCACGTCGGCCCCAGCGGCCGGGCTGTCCTCGCCGGCGCCGGTGATGACGTTGCCGCCATGGCCGGCAAAGTCCGCCGCCGCGATCGTCAGCGCGTCGGCATGCGCGACCGGCGCGTCGTCGACGATGGTGATGGTCAGGTTGCCGGGAGGCGCCGCATCGCCGTCGGCGTCCGTCACGCCAACCACGAAAGTGACGCTCGTGTTGTCGCCAGAGGTGTTGTTGGCAAGTGTATAGGAGTAATTGATCGTGCCGATACCGGTGGCGGCATCGAAGGCATAGCTCGCCGTCAGCGAACCCGTGGCGTCGGTGAAGGTCTGCGGCACCGTAGTCAGGGCATGGCCGCCGAGCGTGACCTGCGATACGCCGTCGGGCGACGTGAAGCCGATAGTCCCGGAGGTCATCTCCGAATTGGAACCAAAGGCCGAACCGGCGGGTTCGCCATTGTGTGCAGGCAGGCCAGCTTCGGAGACGGTCGCCTCCCCGACGAGCCCGATCGACGGTATGGAATTTGGCCTGACAAGGCCCGTGAAGAGCTCGCGGTTATCCGGCTGCCCGAACTGGAGGTCGGTTGGCGGCAGCAATGCCGACAGTCCAAATCCGTCGCCGATGCCGCCGGCAGGCTGTTCGAAATTTCCACCAGCGCTGCTTTGCGAGCCATTTCCGCCAGCCGAGATCGACCCGTCCGCGCCGAAGGCGACATCGATGTGGCTTGCCTCAAGCGCCGCGATCAAGGCAACGCGCGGCACCTCGACGTCACCGATGACGAAGGTCGGCACATTCAAGGCGCCGTCCTTGATGACGATGACGGAGCCGTCCGCCTGTTCAAGCAAGAGGTTGTGACCGTCGACCTTGATGTTGTCGATCGAAACATTGGCCGGGAGTTTGACGATGTTGCTCGCGTCGGCGGCGTATTCATGCGGGATATTTGCCGCCGGTGGAGCATTCACGGGCGCGCCGCCACCGACATCGACCGGCACGGGTTCGGCCGCGGCCGGTGCGGTTTGAGCCGGCGCCGCTGCCTGGTCCGCCGGGGCGGCTTGAGCAATCTGCACCTGCGCTGTCAGATCATGATGATCGCCGGAGACGTGATGCTCGTCCCACGAACCCGAAACGTTGTCCAACTCAATACTGGTCGCCATAGCTAAAACCCCTCCGGCATTTCCCGGAAAGAGACAGGCGATGCGTCGTTTTTGCAACGGTCCGTCAATCTATTCTATATATTTGGATATGCCTTCGATAAGCTTTTTTACGCTTGGTAAATGGCCTACATATAATGAGTTATATCTCACCTGAGAGGATGAGTTCGGTAGTCGGTACCGGTGGGGTGTTTTGGTAAACAGAAGTATAAATGTGAATAAAATTTTACACAAAATAGCTGATGCATATTTTTGGAAAGTTACCCACCTTCCTTTCCAGTAATTTGAGACAGGGTTGGTAGCGTCCACAGTCAAAGGTGGGCGTTATGAAAAAACAAAAAAATGTTCCGGGAACAACCCGAATCAAACTGCTCCTGCTGGCGGCTGGCCTCGCGGGCCTGGTGCAGCCGGCCCTTGCCGGCCAGGTTTTCAAGGGTTCCCTTCCCTGGAAGCCGGCCCTGGAGACGGTTCAGGCGCCGCCTTGTCTCGGCGGCATCTCCCTGCAGCGGTATCAATCCTGGCAGCCCGCCGCGTCTTATCAGATCAGCATTGGCCAGCTCAGCATTGGCCAGATCGGCATTGCTTTGAACGGCTACGGTCGCGTTCCCGCGGATAGTGGAATCGGCACGTCGACGGCGCAGGACAACCCCGGTATCGACCCCATGCAGACGGCGACGATCATCCCGGGTGTGTTCGGGTCGGTTGCCCTGTCCATGCATAATTTTCCCGTTTCGGCGCGCTGGGCACCCGTCTACCAGGCCATATCCAGTTGCACGCCGGACAGCGATTGCGGACGCAAGAGCCAGATTTTCGCCAACATCGTCTCGATCGCCCGGGGCAAGCCCTTCAGCGAAAAACTGTCGTTCGTCAACAGCAGCATCAATCACTTCATCGCCTACAAAAGCGACATCGACGTATACGGCAAGCTTGATTATTGGGCGAAACCTTCGGAGGTTCTTGCAAATCGCGCTGGCGACTGCGAGGATTTTGCCATTCTCAAGATGACGGCGTTGCTGCAGGCGGGTATTCCGGCGCAAAGCATGTCGCTGGTGGTGCTCCAGGATCGCAAGCGCAGGTTCTTTCATGCCGTGCTTGCGGTGAGCACCGCAAGCGGCGCGTTCATTCTGGACAGCCTTGGCAACAAGGTCCTCAGGGATAGCGACCTCCCGGACTATCAGCCGCTGTATTCGTTCAGCACCGACCGGGCCTGGATTCACGGGACGAAAGCCGGTGCCGCGCAAGTGGCCGACCTCAAGGGTAACTTCCAGTCGGTCGCACCCGGCGAGGGTTTGACGGATGGTCAGTGACAGCCAGGGCGGACGCCTCCAATCCGCATTGAGCAGTCAGCCGTTGAAGACAAACGCCATCAACAATTCGGGCTCCAGCACAGGCGCGCGCACCGCGTTCAACTGGCCTCGATAGCGACGTTCGCCGGCGCCAATGACGAAGCCGCTTGTCACCGGGGTTTCGCCGTTGGCGTCGAGGCGCGCGAATATGTCGGCGACACCGATGTCCAATGCCAGCTTGAGGTCTTGGCGCGCGTCATCGTTCGGCGTCATGGGCAGCTGACGCTTGACCAATTGCTGGAAAGCCGCATTGAACGTCAGGATCTTCTTCGACGATGCAAGAGCGAAGGCGGGCGAGGGACAAGCGACCAGAATGGCGTTGACTGTTTTGATCGATGCCAGCTTGCGCAAAGTCAGGTTTTCGTTCGCAAGTGCGCGTATGCAAGCCACCCGGATTGCCGACGTCAGGTTTCCCGTCTCGGAGTGATTGCCAGCGATTTCGTCAATCAGCATACCGATCGTGCATCGCCTGTTCTCCGCCATCTGCTTGAGCGAAATCCAGAAAGCCCGCTCCAGCCGTATGCCGCGCCGTACGCCACCGCGCGTTACAACCCGGAATTCCAGCCCAAAATCCTCTGTTGCGAGGGGCAGGAGCGGCCGGGCACCTTGGGGTGGAGGGGAGGAGGCGACGCTATCGTTCACTCATTGCCTCCTCTCGCGCCTTGTTGATCGGTTTCAAAAGGTAGGTCAGGATTGTCTTGCGTCCGGTCTTGATGTCGACCGAACAGATCATGCCGGGGATGATCGAATAGGCCTTTCCATCTCTCTCAAGCGTCGACTTTTCGGTGGCAACACGAACCTGGTAGTACGGCTCTCCGGTTTTCTGGTCGACAAGGCTGTCCGCGGTGATGTTGGAGACTTTGCCTTCGATGCCGCCGAAGATCGAGAAATCGTAGGCGGTGACCTTTATCAGGGCATCCTGATCCGGGCGGATAAAGGCGACGTCGCGTGGTGAAACACGCGCTTCGACCAGCAATGTCTCGGAAGTGGGCACGATTCCGGCAACGATGGCCCCTGGCTGCACGAAGGCGCCAACCGTGTTCAGCTCCAGCGTGTTGACGATGCCGTCCACGGGAGAGCGGATGTCGGTGCGTGCGACCTTGTCGGTTGCACCGCGGATGGTCTCATCCACCACCGAAAGATCAGCGAGCGCCTGTGTCAGATCACCCAGCGCTTCCTGCTTCAACTGCAGGCCCAGCTCATCGACCTGGAGCTGGGCTTCGGTGATCGCCGACTTGGCTTTCCTTATCGTCTCGCCGGCCAAATTCAACTGGCCGTTGAGTTCGGTTTGCTGCTGCTCGGCCTTCAGCTGCTCGGTTCTGGCCATCAAGCCTTTCTTTGCCATCGACTCGACCAGCTTCGTCTGCTGGTCGCTTACCGCCAGGTTCTTGATCAGGCGCTCGGAATTGGCGTTCGCCTCGTCCAGTTCCCTTTGGCGCTGGTCGAGGCGCGACTTGAGTACTGACAGCTTGTTGTCAAAGTTCTCGCGCCGGGCGACGAGCAGGTTTTGCTCATTGTCGCAAATCTGCGGAGCAACCGACTGTATGTCCTGGGGGCAAGGGAACGAGCCCGCGAGATTGCCGGTCTGTTCGTATTTGAGCCTGGCGATGCGCGCTTCAAGCGCACGCGCCTTCGCCTGCTGTTCACCGAGACTGGAGGTATTCAACGTGTTGTCGAGGCGTATGATAAGATCGTTCTTTTTGACGATTTGGCCGATCTGCACCGCTATTTCCTGAACGACACCCGGCTCGCTGGCTTGAATGATCTGGGTCTTCGAGGCCGGTATGACCTTGCCGTCACCGCGCGCGATTTCGTCCACCTCGGCAAAGGACGCCCAAGCAATAAATGCGACAAAGAGCGCCGCTATGATGAATATGGACGCCGTCGCAAAAAGCGGCGGGCGGTCTTCCCTTGCAAGCATTTCCCATGCCCCATTACGTCGAGACCGGGCTCGACATGGTTCTCTTCTTCAGGCGCTGTTTTTCTGCAGCGCTTGAATGACTTGTTCTTTCGGTCCATCGGCAACGATCCGGCCTTGATCGATGACAATTAGCCGTTCGGCCAACTCGAGCATGCTGAAGCGGTGGGTTGAGACGATCAGCGTCGTATCCCGGTCAAAAGCCGATTTGAGCTGCTTTATCAGCTGCCGCTCCGAGGCCAGATCCATCGAGCCCGACGGCTCGTCCAAGAAGACAATTTTCGGTTTGGTCAGCAGCAGTCGTGCAATCGCCACGGTCTGTCTCTGACCTCCGGAGAGATTGGTGCCTCGCTCGCCGACATTCATGTCGTAGCCGCGCGGGTGGCGAGAGACAAATTCATCGACGCCGGCGGCCTTGGCGGCTTCGATGATCTGCTCGTCGGTTGCTTCCGGATGTGCCATCAGGAGGTTTTCCTTGATGGTGCCCGAAAACAGATCGCCCGCCTGCGCGACAATGCCTACGGCGCGGCGCACCTCCGAAGGGTGATACTGGCGGATATCGATGCCATCCAGCAAAAGCTCTCCAGAGGTCGGCAGGAAAAGCCTGCCGATCAGCCGCCCCATCGTCGTCTTGCCCGATCCTATACGGCCGATGATGCCGATCCGCTCTCCCGGTTTCACCGGGAAATTCAGGCCGGACAACACCTCGTTTTCCGAACCGGGATAGACGAACCCGACATTCTTGAACACCATCGCGCCGTTGCGGATGGGGCGGTTGACGAAGCCAACCGTGTCCGGCCGGTCCTCCGGCTGAGCCATGATCGAGTTCACCATCCTCAACGAGAGCATGGCCTGGCGAAACCTGGACAGGGTGATTGCGATCTGGCCGAGCGGAGCCACGGCACGGCTCGCCAGCATCACCGTTCCTATGATCGCTCCTGTCGAGACGTGCCCTTCGGAAAAGGCATAGGCGCCAGCCACGACCAGAGCGACGGTCACCAGCTGCTGAATGGCTTGGGTGATGTTTCCCGCGGCCGCCGAAAGCTGCTTGATCTTCTCGGATGTGTTGGCGGCGTTCTTCGAGTGCTCGCCCCATTTCCTCAAGAGATACGCTTCGGCGCGCAGCGACTTGATTGTTTCCAGTGTGGAAATGGACTCGACCAGCAGGGCCTGGCGTTGCGAAGCCTCGTTCATCGAGGCGGCCACCCGCTTGCCGATGCGCCGCTGCGTGACAAGGCCGACTATGACGGATGCGACGAAGGCCAGCGCCGGTATGATTACCAGCCATCCGCCGATCGCGTAGATGACGAGCAGAAAGACGAAGACGAAGGCCGTATCGATGAAGACGCTGATGGTGTTCGAGGTAAAGAACTCTCGCACGAACTCATATTGAGTGACCCGATTTGCGTATTCGCCGGTCGAGCCGGGGCGCGCCGACAGCGACGAGTTGAGCACCTTTTCGAACAAAAGATACGATATCCGGAGATCCGCCTTTCGTCCGGCATAGTCGATCAGCGAAGCCCGCGCCGTCTTCAGAAGCAGGTCAAACAGGATGACGGCGCCGATCCCGATCGCCAGCACCCAGAGCGTGGATATCGCCTTGTTGGGCAATATCCTGTCATAGACGTTCATGGTGAAGATCGGGGAGGCAATGGCCAGAAGATTGATGAATATCGCCGACAGGACGACCTTCGAATAGGTGCGCCAGAAAGCGCCCATCGTACCCGTCAGCCAATGGCGCCGTTCGATTTTCTGCGCCGAACCGACGTTCATTGCCTCGGTGGCGTTGGCGTAGGTGATCGAGAAGGACGCGCCGCCGCTGATGTAACTCGCGGCCAGTTCAGACCTGCCGATGGTCGTGCGCCCGTCTTCCTGCGGGGCGGTGAGATAGTCTCCACCGTCGATTTCCGACAGCAGGGCGATGGGCAATTGACTGGCACGGAAGAGAATCGCCGGAAGATCGACACGACCGCTCAGGAAGTCGCGGTGATTGAACTCCTTGACCTCGAGGCCGATGCGCTCGGCAAGATGCCTGATCTCGGCGATCTCGATACGCGTCTCTGAAACAGGCACCCCGGCAAAAAGCACGGTTTCCGCGCTCGGCCGGCCGAGATACGCGGCAACCGCCGAAAAGCAGGCCTTGAAGGCCTCTTTAGGGGTCAGGATATTTGGCTGCTTGTTCACGACCCGTCCGCCAGGACTTCAGTCAAACCTCATTTCTTCCTTACCGGGGCAAGAATGTCGAAAGGCAGATCGTTCTTCTGCTCCGACGGCGTCCGTGCATAGGTTTCGGTGTCCGCTGTCGGCGGAACGGCAAACTCTGTCTGCGCATAGGCCGTGGCCTGTTTGGCCGGCTGAATATCCATCGTCTTCAGAAGCTGTCCCGTCGCTGCCAGCAGGCGATATTGGGCGAACAGCGAGGCATAGGAGGCGGTATCGGCCAGCGTCGCCGTGTTGAAACGCGTATTCTGCGCGTCAAGCACGTCGAGCAGCGAGCGCTGCCCAACCTTGAACTGTTCGCGATACGACGCGACCAGCCTCTCATTGGTGGCGGCCTGCAGCTTCAGGGTCTTTGCCAGATCGGCTTGCCGGAAGCGGCGATCCCACGAAGTGCGGACAGCCTCCTCGATTTCGCGCAGGACCTGATGCAGGGCAAGCCGCTGTTCGCTGGTGCGACGGATCTGCTCCTGCTCATTGGCCTTGTCTATCCCGCCCCGGTAGAGGTTCCAGCGCAACACCAGGCGCGCCTGAAGGTCGGATGTGTCGCCATTGTCGCCGTCGATATCGTATCCGGCCCGTGCAGTGCCTTCGGCGACAATCGAGGGGCCGTACTTGGCCCGGGCCGCGTCGACCAGCGAGGCCGCAGCGTCGATATCGCTGTTGGCCATGTGGACGCGCGGGTTGTTCTGCCGCGCCAGGCCCAGCGCATCATCCAGCGACTTCGGCAGCGCAACGGAAACATCGCCTGGCCTCGACGCATTGGTCAGCGGCTTCCCGACAGTCTTGAAGAACCGTATCCTCGAAGCCTCCAGCTCTTCCGAGGCTTCCTGCATGCGGGCCTTGGCCGCAAACAGCCGCTCCTCGGCCTGTTGCCGATCGGCTTCGTTCAATCCGCCGCCCGCAATGCCTTCCTTGATGTCGTGGAGAATTGCTTGATGGAACCCCAGGTTCTTCTTCGCTTCGGTGACGATTGAAGCCTGCAGCATATATTCAAGATAGTCCTGGACAACCGAGAGCCCGATGAATTCGGACCGCTCCAGCACGCGGAACGAAGCGCCATCGACCCGCGAGGCTTGACGGTTCATCTCGGCCCGCCTTGCGCCGCTGTCATAGACCGTCTGCGAAACCACGAGATCGGCCTCGGATGGATACAGGCTGTCCTTGTCAATGGAAAGCGCGCGGCGGGACGAGTTGTCCAGGCGGCGAGCCCCGGCGGATGCCTCCACGTCCACACTGGGAAGATAGAGCCCTTTCGCCTGACGCAATTCGAATTCGATCGCCTCGCGGTTTTCGATGGCCTGGCCGATCTCGGGATTGGACTCCACGGCGACCGCCATGGCCTCCTTCAGCGTCAGGGCATCGGCACTGCCGCAAGCCAGAAGCGATACCGTTACCAAAAGACCAAGGCGCTTGCCAATGGTCGAAGAACCTGTCGTCTTCATTTTCCCACCCACGTTTTCCCGCGCCTTTTTTGAAGAGCGCTGCAACCCAAACTACCCCAGCTGGCTTTGCTCAATATCCGGCAAAATCGCATATTGCGTTAGTATTTACTGATTTAGTTATACTAGGAGGGGCGATTCCGAGCATAAGTTTGGGGAATGTAGCAAAAATGGCACATACCCCGGACCCGCTGAGGTTGTGAGTGAAGGCCGCCGGCGTGAACAAGGGCGCTGCAAGAAAGCGCGAAGTTCTTGGCAGCAGATTCCCGGTGGTACGCGGAGGGGATCTTCGCCCGCACTTGCCGACGGTTGCCGATACAAATGCAAAACGTCCCGTTAAGTCTCGCGCAACCCATGTGGCGTAATCTGCCGCCAGATTGGGAGGCATCATGAAGCGCAAACCACTCTTACTTTTCGCCTTTCCGGCTTTTGTCCTGCTGATCCTGGCGACAGAGCGAACAGCCACGGTCCTGCTCGGAACCTATCCAGCAAGCGCCAATATGTGGAGGATCTGGCTTGCCTTGCACCCGTCGTCCGGCATGTTCTGGCAACAGGTCGATTTCTATCTGGCGGGGTCGATGGGCCTGGACTTTGCCTTGCTGGGCGCCGTCCTGGGAGTCTGCTGGGTGGCATGTCGGGCCAGAAGCTCGGCGGCTTTCTTTCTTGCCAACCATGGCACCTTGATCGTCGCGGCATCGATGATTTTCATCGGCGGCCACTCGCAGACCGCAAGCACCATTGCCGCGTTTACGGCGCCGAGCGGTTTTCAATTCTCACTGGTGATGGACTTCACTTGGCTGAACGGCCTGCTGTCGGTCATGGGAGTGGCGACGTGCGCCTATTGTCACTTTGCCTATCTGGGTGAGCTCAGGATGCGCGTTGAATCGCGGCGTGTCCGGGTTCTGGCACTGCAGAGAGATTTCTAGTCGGGCGCCGGCCGTTCGCCGCGCTGTACCGCCTGTGCAGACCCTAAACCGCGTCGCGCCGAAACGGCTTCAGACGACGCGCTCCAGTTTTTTGTTTCCATGCATGCCGTTGTCCCAAAACCGAGATCACTTTTGGGCGGCAATGCATCAGTTTATCTTGTGATAGGTGACCTTGCCCTCGGGGGATACGATCCGCTGGTAGTTGGAGCTTGGCGCCGGAGGCACCGCCGGAGCCGGCCTCCTTCGAGGCGCCCGCGGCAGGTCCTCGACGGCAGGCTGGGCGTCCGGTTCGGAGGCACTGGCAACTGCCGCCGGCGCTTCGACGGGCGGGGAAAGCTCCACGACGCGCGGCTCGTCGCCACCGTGATTTCCCGACATTTCCGGTGCCTGCCGGGCGATGTTGGCGTTGACCTCGCCGAAGCTCGCCCGCAGCCGATCATCCAACGCCTCGAACCGGCTTTGAAATCCGTTGTTGACCGTATCCAGCCGCGCGCTCATTCGCTGCTCGAACTGGCCGAGGTCCTCCAGCCGCGCCTCAAGCGCGCGCAGGTCGTTGATGCCACGATAGAGATAGACGGCCGCGGTGGCGTTCAGAAGAGCAAACAGCGTCAGGCCGACACAAACGGCAACGGCAAGTCTGGACCGGCTCTTCTCCTTGTCGAGCAATAACGGTTCTACCGCTGCCACCAGTTCGTCCGGATCGCTGATCGTCGTCATTGGACCACCACCTTGGTGCCGACCGGCACGCGCCTGAAAAGATCGATGACATCGGTATTGGTCAGGCGAAAACAGCCCGACGTCCCGTCGAAACCCACGCCGGAAGGGTCGTTGGTGCCATGGATGCGATACAGCGTGTCGCGACCATCCCGTAGCAGGTAGAGCGCCCTGGCGCCGAGCGGATTGTACGGCCCCGCGGGAACCATCTCCGGCAACTCCGGCTGCCGCGCACGCATTTCCCGGGGCGGCCGCCATTCGGGCCATTCCGTCTTTGCACCCACCTGGACCGTACCCGTCCAGCCAAATCCATCCCGTCCGACACTGATCTGGTAGCGCAGCGCCTTGCCCTGGCCGGTCACCAGGTAGAGCGCTTTTTCCTGCTTGCGGATGATGATGGTTCCAACGTTCTCGGCGGTGGGAAACGCCACCATCTTGCGCAGGCTGGGACCCATGGCCGGCAATGGCGGGCGGCTGCCCGCCGACGCGATCTGTGCGGCGGCAAGCACCAGCGCCAGGCCGACAAGCCAGCAGGCCGTCAGCCGAAAGCGGGGATGGCTAGCGGGCCGCATCGCCGAGCCGCTCCCGGAACATCTTCTTCAGATCCTTGTTGAAGCGCGCCCGCCCATCCACTTCCGACGGCAGCATCGCGCGGTTCAAGGCGTCGGCCAGCAGCGCATTGTCGAGGGCGACCGACTTGATGTGCGGCGCCTTGAAGATCTTCTCCAGCTCACTGCGCGAGAAGTGGTTGCCGAACCATTTGCGCTTGTGCTTGTTGGCCACCAGGGTGATGTTGACGGCATTGCCGCGCAGCTCACGGATCTTCTTGTAGAGCCGTTTGCCTTGCCGCAGCGAAGCGACATTGAGTTCGAAGACGATGAAGATCTCGTCGCTCGTCGACAGAACGGAATCGTGCCAGGGCGTTTCGAGGTTGGGCAGGTCGATGACGATGTCGTCGAACCGGTAGGCGACGAGGTCCAGCAGCCGGAAGACGAAATCGCTGCCCTGCGCCTCGAAAGGCAGTTGCGGCCGCTCGAAGGCATAGAGGGTAAGGCCGGACGGTCGCGACAGCTTGATGACGTCCATGAGTTCGACATCGAGCCGATCCGGCTGGCCGATTATGCCAGCAAGATCGAACTGGTTGAACAGGTTGAGATAGGCGCCGCAATTGGCGCTCTGGAAATCGAGATCGACCAGGCAGGTCGAAGCCGCGCGTTCGGCCGATTTCGAGGCCAGGAACTCCGCCGCCGAGAGCGCAAGCGTCGTGGCACCCGCGCCGCCGCTGGCGCTGATGAAGGTGATGATGCGGCTCTTCGCTCCCTGGCTGCCAGTGTCGTGGAAGGTGACGGCGTTGAGCAGTTCCTTGCCGTCGAGCGGCTTGTGCAGCCAGTCGGAGGCGTTCATGCGCACCAGCACGCGCGTCTGCTCCGACGTCAGCTCATTGGAAACCGCAATCAGCGGCACGGTCGCCCACAGCGCGCGCGCCTCGACGATGCCAGGGCTGGCGAGCAATTCGCCATCGCCGAGATCGAGGATGACGATGCCCGGGCGCGTATCGGCGGGCGGCCCCTTGAGGAAATCACCGGTCTCCGAGATCCGCACGTCATAGATCGCCAGCGCATCGAGCCGCGTTGTGACATCCCGCTTGAAATTCGGATCCGACGAAAACAGCGCGACCTGCTTTCGCTTGGTCGGCAGGACCTTGGTGTTGATGGCATTCATGGATACGTGCTCTTCATGTCTTCGCCCGTGACCGTGCTCAGCATCGAGGGCATGGTGATGGTTCCGAATCCGCGAAACCCGGCCAGAAAGAAGAACTGGAAGGGATGATTGACAACGCTGACGGTGATCGTCGGTACCGCTCCGTTGGGGCGCGTCCAGTAACCGAGGCCCGAAGCCTGGTACTGAATCTGGACCTCGGATTTCAGAAGAGTTGGCAGGAATGTCAGCATTCCCGGCCGTGTGCTGCTGCCACTAAAAATAAAATCGAAAGCGGCTTGGCTCACATTGAGGTTCTGGCATGTAGCGCCTGTTCCACAGGTGCAGGATACAACTCCGGCGGCATTGGCCGTACAGATGTAGCTGTAGGTGTTGGCTGGAACCGCTTTTCCCACATCCAGTGAGTCGCTGGGTGTTTTTGCCTCGAGCAGAAGTCCGCTGGCGATCGGAGCGGAAATCTGCGCCAGCCTGGCGCCGGCCTGCACCGCTTTGTTGCCGGCGTTCCACTGGTAGAAGGCGTAGCCGAAGTCGACGAAGCCGAGGAGAAGCGTCAGCAGCAGCGGCATTGCAATGGCCATCTCGACCATTGTCGCGCCGGATTGGTTTCTCCAGAACGTGTCGTGCGACATCACCATCCGAAGACACGCTCCTGATGGAGTACCGAAAGCGTGAGGGCGCCGAAGCCAAGATAGGACCAGAGGCCCAGAGTAGGGTACGGATATGCGGTGCTGACCTGCACGACATCGACGGTGCCGGTGCTGCTGAGATAAAGCTGGGTACCGGTCGCGGCATCGATCGCCGCGGTCGATGTCTTGCTGATGGTGACTTGACTCGTGGTCCACCCGGTAACCCTCGCGCTACCATTCGTGATGGCCCCATTCACTGCCAGATTTTTTGCCAATCCCGAACAAGTGTTCCAGTCACTGCTGCAGCGCGCCATATAGCGAGAGGCATCCTCTACGCCGGCTTCGAGAAGCAGGCGCGTGTTGAAGATGTTCGAGAACTCGAAGACACCGGCCGACAGCAGCAATACGAATGGCGTAACGATCGCCACCTCGACCAGGGCAGCGCCTTGTTCGTCGTGGTGGAACAGCCGGAGGAATTGTCTGAGTGCGATGAACATGGCGCTACCGGTACAATTGCGCTTCGTTACGCTGCAGCTTCTTCAGCGTGTTTTGGCCGGCGACAGTGCTGATATCCTCGATCTCGCCATAGATGTCGGCGTTGGGTGGCCCCCCGGCCGGCTCCGTCAAGAACACACTCGCAAATGCCTGCACGGGCAAGGTCTGTCCGCCGCCGTGAACATTGTTGGCCGTGCAGTCGACGATCGCGACATACGGTAGCCGCCTGTCGGCGGCATTTGCCTTGGGGCTTTCAGTCGTCACCTGCATGACCTCGTGAAATTGCAGTTCCGGCAATGACCGCGATCGGCTGCTTAAGCTGCGATGCAGCGGCGGCGGCTGAAACACCTAGAGCGTTACAGCCGGCATCCGACGTCTGGGCCATCGCCGGCGAGGATAGCAGGACGAATAGGACAGTGAGCTTCATCGGTAAAGCTGCGCCTCGTCTCTTTGGAACTTGGTCAGGGTGCCTGTGCCCCACTGAGACGAGATGTCGACGATCTCGCCGTAGACGTTGGCATTAGGCGGACTGTCCGCCGGTTGTGTCAGGAAGAAACTGGCAAAGGCATCGACAGGGTACGGGCCACCATTGCCCTGCACGCTGACCCCACCATTGGTCGTGTCGCAATTCAGTATCGCCACATAGACAAGCCGGCGAGCCGGGTCCGTCGAAGAGGTATTACAAGCCGGGGTAACGGGTTCTGCGCCGTGGTTGGCAAGGTTCTGCAGTTCCCATTGATAGACCTCATAGCGGCTCGCATTAGCGTCTAGTCCAGTGCCGGCAGGCGGCCATGAAGTGATTGCCGGGGTATGGTTGACGTTCCAGTACCCCTTGCGGTCCCAGTCGCCGTCACCCAACCGGTCCGGCTGCGGTGACGTGCAGTTCGGAAGGCAAGTATCCTGCGGAAGGGCTTTGTAGCTCGACAGCTGGGTGCCGCTCGGGGCGACGTAACCGCAATTCTTGCCCTTCACGTCGGTCACCATGCCCTTGATTGTGTTTGGTGCGGGCGGATCGGTAACAGGATCGACGCCGCTGCCGTTCCCATTGGGGTAGATGTCAAATCGTGTGTTGAAGCCGTCATTGATCGGCGGTCTGTTGCCTGGGCCGGTACGGACGCCGTTCTGGCTATAACATGCCTTCGGGCTTACGGCCGCGACCATTTGTGTGATTTCCGTGGTGCCAGTGCCGCCGTCAGGTGTCTGTAGAAACCCGTAGTTACCGGGTCCAAACTGCGCGCCGGGGCCTTGCTGCTTGAGGACCATCATCGACCGCTTGTGCCCTTGAATTGCCGAGGCAAGATTGGCCAGGTTCGTATAGGGGTTGCAGATGAACATCGGCGTGAAGTCGCAAACCGCACGATTGAAGCCAGCTACAGCAACGGCGCCGATATTGAACGAACCGCTTCCGCCGCCAACGATCGACACCGGGAATATCGCGGAGAACCCGACCGGAGTAGCGGTGACCTCGACGAACCGGGCCGAACTGGCACCGGCAACCTCATCCGTGATGACGTCCGCAGCTCCTATTGCCGTCTCGTCACTGGCGGGGATGGAACGAAGATAGCGTCTCGTCACGCCGGCTCGTAGTAGAGCTTGGGGGCCGCCGGCGGCATCGGAGGAAAAGTAGGTGTTGCCGAGCACCAGAGTGGCTAGGGCGCGGTCGGCGCGCACGATGGCGTCCGTCTTGCCGTCGAGCTCTCCAGCGCCAGCGAGCGCCATCGCATCGGCACCCTTCTGCAGGTCATTATGAAGCCCGTTGAGCCGGCTCACATCAATCGCCAGCACCGCAAAGCCGATAAGCACCGGGATCATGATGGCGACGAGGATCATCGCGATGCCGCGTTGATCGTTCCAGAAGGCACGAATGGTCCTCAACATGACCGTTCTCTCTGCTCTCTTGCGCAAGGGCCCTCGCATGCCCGGCGCCCTCCGCATCCTTTCGTTCAGTTCACTGCTTTGTCACGCCCGACCCGCCGACATTGACCGTGATGGCTGGTGGCGGCGGCGGTGGCGGCGGGAATTTGTAATTTTGGGCAACGGCGGCAGCGCGCGTGCCGTCGCCTTCGATATGCGTGTTCCTGGAGGCCGGATTGAGCGGATCGACCGTCTGCAGCATCGAGTTGAACTTCTGCGTGTCGCCGGCGGCCAAGGTCACGGTGTCGTAATGGTTCAGATAGTCCGCGGCGCAGCCCGAAAGCGACCCGGCACACAGAATGAGGATCAAGGCGCTATTTCTTGACATAAAGCATCTTGTCCTTCGATTTGAAGTCGAGCATATGGCCATAGGGGCCGGTGACGCCGTCGCCCGTCTCGTATTTCCGTATCATGTCCTTGTTGACTTCGAGCTGGCCGAGCACGAAGAATTCGGGATCGTTGGCGGGCCGGGTCTTGTCGAGCGGCGTCGCCAGTTGCTCGCCGGGCTTCACCGGCCGCACGAGATGCGGCGTGACGATGACAACCAGTTCGGTTTCTTCCTTCTGGTTGCTGGAATTGCGGAACAGCGTCCCGATGACGGGTACCTGGCCGAGCCATGGCACCTGGTTCTGCAGCTTGGTGGTCTTGCTGGACAGAAGCCCGCCGACCGCGAAGCTCTGGCCATCGCGCAGTTCGACGACGGTTTCCAGCTTGCGGTTGGTGAAGATCGGATCGCCGGCGGTGGTGAAGCCGGTCAGGTCGCTGACCTCCGGTGCCAGCTTGATGTGGATCTTGTCGTCAGCGAGCACGATCGGCGTGAAATTCAGATTGACGCCGAACTGCTTGTACTCGATCTGGACCTGGCCATTGGCGTCGACGCTGCGGATGGGGACCTGGCCGCCGGCGTTGAAGCTGGCCGCCTCGCCGGAGAGCGTGGTCAGGTTCGGCTCTGCCAGCGTGCGCACCACGCCCTTGGCCTCAAGGGCTTCAATGATCAGATCGACCTTGATGTTGCTGTCGATGACGCGCGTGATCAAGGCTGCGAAGGGATTGCTGTTCGAAAGCAGACCGCTGACAAGGTCGCCTGCCCCGAGCTCCGCCCCGTCCTTGTCCACGGTGGCAATACCAGTTCCGACCCGGGTCGTGCCCCGACTGTTGGTGCTCTTGATCGACACACCGAGGTCGCGTCCGGCATTGCGCTTCGCCTCGAGCACGCGCACTTCGAGGTTGACCTGCTGGCTGTCGTCCACCGTGACGGCGTTGATGATGGCGTCTGGACCGTATTGCTGGGCTACCTCCATGATTGCCGCAAGCGTGGCGCCGTCCTTGACATGACCGCCAAGCCGCACCCGGCCGTTGACCGAGCCGATCTCGATACGCGACCTTGGCGAAACCTGGCGGATCGCCGCCGCCATATCGCTGACATCGACGCCGACCTCGATCTGGATGACGCCGAGCGAACGTTTGTCCGTGGAGAAGAGATTGACCGTGGTGGTGCCGGCGCCCTTGCCGATGACATAGAGCGTGCGGTCGGTCATCGGCTGCGCATCGGCGATCTTCTCGTCGCCGACGACTATGTCGCCGAGGTTGGCATTCACCTGGATCGTCACCGATTGCGACATCGGCAGGAAAACACGATGGACGCTGGGGTTCGACACGTCGATGAAGCGGTCGGCCGCATCGGCCGTGAGGCTCGATAGCAACAGCGTCGCCACACAAGACAACGCGGCCGCCGCTATCCTCCAGAAATCTTGCATCCCCGTCTCCCCGATCGCTGCCGGCGGCAGCCCCATTTCGTTCGCCGCGCCTTTGTTATGGTTGTCGCGGCACGTCATATGTCTCGAGCTTCACGCCCCGGAAAACGCCCACTGTCACCTGTGCCGGCGGAGCGGGCTGAACATATTTGACCACTTCCTTGACGACCTCGTGCACCTCGGGCGCCGACGCCACAACAGGCACCGGCTTTACCTTGCTCAACTGGTCGAGCTTGTTTCCGACCCGGTCCACGGCCTGGGCCAACCCCGCGATCTTGTCGTCGGCGCGTTTGCGCTCCTCGGCGGCCACGGCTTCGGCCGCTGCCTTCTTGTCGAGTTCGGCCTGCCGCTTCGCAACATCGTCCGGCGTTTCGCCAGTCAGGTCCGCGAGCGTGACACGTTCGGTCGTCTCGCCCTTGCTGGCGGCGGCCTGGCGAAGCGCCAGCGACAATTGGCCGGCGCCGGCGGCGAGGGTCAGCTTCTGGGCATCCTTGGTGCTGGCCTCGAGCGTCACCGATTTGACGACTGTCGGGCTGTCCTTGCTCACATCGGCAACCTGGTCGACCGCGAGTACCTTCATGCTCTGCAGCAGCACATCGACAAAACTCTTGTCGGCGCCGTCGTCGCCACGCACCGTGCGGGTCAGCAGCACGTCGACGCGATCGCCAGGGAAGACGAATCCAGCCACGCCAAGCACATCATTGACCCGGATGGAAACGGCTTTCATCCCTTCGCCGAGCACCGCCGAAAGCGTGGCGCGCTGGCCCGGGCCAGTGATCTTGGTGGCGAGGATAGGTTCGTTGGCGCTGATCGTCTGAAGCGCCTGCCGCGTGCCGTCGCCTGCCAGGGCCTCCTTGGTCGTCTTGAAAGCGCCGGTCGGAACCGCGCCCGCAGGCCACGCGATTTCGCGCAACTTGTCGTCGGTCAGCGTGTCACCGAATTTCAAAGCTACGGCCGCCACCACGACCGTGTCGCGCGGGACCTCATCCGTCCGCGCCATGGCATTGCGCTGGCTGGCCAGCCAGATATTGGCGAGCACCACCGCCAGCACGCCGAACACGCCGGCGAGGACAATCATGATAAGCGTATTAGCGCGCATCTTCCCACCCCACCATCGCCCGCCGGGCGAATGTCCGCCCCTTCAAAGCGCAGAATCCTGGGCCGAAATCAAGCGATTCCGGCCCAGAAAGTTTTTAGCAAGTGCCGGTGCCAGTGCCAGCAGAGCCGATACCCGTGCCGCTCAGCTTCGTGCAAAGGCCGGTGAACTGACTGCCGACCCATCCGCCGATGGCGATGATCGCAACGATCGACGCCGCGGCAATGATGCCGATCAGGATTGAGTATTCCACCATGGCAGCGCCGTTCTCATCGTCGTGGAACTGCCTGGCTACGCGGATAAGCGACTTCATGTCTTAATCTCTCCTTCCCTGGCCGATTCCGGCCCAGGGCGTTTCCGATCAACCAGCCGTGCTGCAAGCGCCGGTGCCAGTGCCAGCAGAGCCGATACCCGTGCCGCTCAGCTTCGCGCAAAGGCCGGTGAACTGGCTGCCCACCCATCCGCCGATGGCGATGATCGCAACGATGGATGCCGCAGCAATGATGCCGATCAGGATGGAGTATTCGACCATGGCAGCGCCGTTTTCGTCGTCGCGGAACTGCCTGGCTACGTGGATAAGCGACTTCATGTCTATCCCTCCTTTTTTGGCCGATTCCGGCCCAGGGCGTTTCTAATCAACCAGCTGGATTGCAACTGCTCCCGGCAGCACCATTAGTGCCAAGCTTCGTGCAAAGGCCGGTGAACTGGCTGCCGACCCATCCGCCGATGGCGATGATCGCAACGATGGATGCCGCTGCAATGATGCCGATCAGGATGGAGTATTCGACCATGGCAGCGCCGTTTTCGTCGTCGCGGAACTGCCGGGTCATCGTCATGAGCTTGTTCATGTCAATGTCTCCCTTTGGAGGTTTGAACCCGACGAGACAGAGCCAGGATGAACTCCATACCCAAGCATCCCCCGTCACCGCGATCCTAGGTCCCGAGAAATTGTGGAGTCAAACGGGATTAACGGTTCCTTAACTTTCCAATACATGAACTTTCGAGTTGAGCGCGGCTTTAAATTTCAGCAAGATCTTGATTCGCCTAGTTTTTCAAGCGTCCTTAACCATTCGTTCACAATTATGCCTGGCAGCTAATAAAGCGGCAGTTACTTTAGGCCTATTGCATACTCCTTTATATCTGGGGGGTTATAACCAGATATTGAGTGGTCGCCGATGTCGGAGCACCCAAGGGGCACAGGGGCCTCCAAAGCCTGGTGTGCCACTCATATTTGGCGGCGTGGGGACCAGAAATAAAAACGATATTTTCTCCACCCGCATCTTAACTATCTTGCAAGTATTGGTTCTTCCCGAACCCGAGGGCGCTTGTCCCGCATGTGGTTAACCGTTAGTTTATGGATTGCAAATTTAGGGAAGCCTAACGCGGCGGGACGGGATGGCCGATGCTTAGACGGATGGAACGCGAAAGGCGGGCATTCCTGCACCCGTCGCTTTCGGCGGCCGATTCGGCCTTCGATCCGATGGCGGCCATATCAATTGGCCGCCGGGCGTATGGATGGACCGGAATGGCGAAATCCGAGAAAAATGGGCTTGTTGCCTTTATTTCAGCCTTGCTTGCCGGAGCTGTGGTGACAAATCTGATCTGGTTGCCGTTCTCGACCGTGAACCTCAATAAATCTATCTGGTTCGATGTGGCGATGACGATGCCCATGGCCTTGCTGTGGGTGCTCCTTGGAGCGATGCGCCTTCAACTTCGCAAAACGCCTTTTCGCCATCGCGACATGGTAAGTGAGTTCGCTGGCAGGATACAGGCGCTGGCCATGGCGTTGACCGCTATGACCCTGTTTTCCCTAGTGCTTCTGCTCGTTACCTATTTGGCTACCGCGACAAGCCGTCCACTGCTGGACAGCTATCTGGCCGCGGGCGACGCAGGCTTGGGCTTCGACTGGGTCTCCTATGTGAGATTGCTCAACGACTATCCATCAATCGATCATGTGCTTTCGATCGCCTACAACAGTTTGAGCGTACAGTTGTTGCTGCTGCCGGCCATCCTCGCGTTGACCGCTCGGTCGGACCGGCTGGAGGAATTTGTCGCGCATTACGGGGTGGCCGGTTGCTTGATGTGCCTGGTCACGATGGCAGTGCCGGCGGCAGGGGCCTTTGAGTTTTACCATCCGTCGCCGGAGATTTTGAGTTCCTTTGGTCCCGGCGCCTCGACGCGGCACCTTGAGCAGCTTCATGCCTTGCGGACACTGAAACCATTCCTGCTGGAGCATCCCGAAGGTCTTGTCTCGTTCCCTTCCTTCCACTCCACCCTGGCCGGGATCTTCGCCTATTCAATGCGTGGCATCCGCTATATCTCGCTTCCCGTCTATGCCCTGAACGCGATGCTGATCCTCGCCACATTTCCCGAGGGCGGGCACTATCTGGTCGACGTGCTGGCGGGATTGGCAGTCGCGGCCGTTGCAATTCAATTTGTCCGCTGGATTGCCCAAGTCCGGCCGCCCCTGCAATCAGATTCGGAAGTCGTTCAACGCTTGTCCAGCCGACAACAGGTGCCTCTGTCATGACCGTCGCCAACCAAGCAGTCATGTTTCGACACGATCCGCCGGACCTCGGTTCGCGCACTTCTGGGTCGAGCAGTGATTTCCTATCAAATGAATTTCGGACCTGCGCGAGATGTTAGGCCGCTTCATCAAAGGGCCGGCTGAACAGCCAAAGCCGCTCGATCAGCCGATCACGGGCGTGCTGCTCCCCGCTGTAACGCCAATTCCGGCAACTGTGGATCTGGCGCCGCAAGGCGAGGACTTCCTGACGCTGAAAGTCGAACTGCATCGCCATTTGATTGACCGGTTCAATTTAACCGCGCTCGAAACGGCATCCAAGGACGAGATACTGAACGAGATCCGCCCGATCGTGCGCGAGTTCGTGCGCACCCACAGCGTGCCGCTGAACGCACGCGAACTTGACCAAATTACCAGTGAAACCGCCGACGAGATGCTGGGACTCGGCCCGATCGAACCGTTGCTCAAGGATGACACGATCACCGATATCCTGATCAACACCCACAAACGTGTTTTCATCGAACGGCGTGGCCTGGTTGAAGAGACGGCCATCCGATTTCGTGACGAGGCGCATCTGCTGCGGGTCATCAACAAGATCGTGTCGGCCATTGGCCGGCGCGTCGATGAATCCGCGCCGATGGTCGATGCCCGCCTGGAGGACGGTTCCCGCGTCAACATCGCGGTGCGGCCGATCTCGGTCGACGGCCCGCTGGTGTCGATCCGGAAATTCTCCAAAAATCCATATTCACTCGAACGCCTGGTGGCGCTCAATTCGATCCGCCCGCCAATGGTCGATCTGCTGCGGATCGCCGTACAGGCGCGCAAATCGATCCTCGTTTCGGGAGGGACGGGCAGCGGCAAGACGACCTTGCTCAATGCGCTGTCGAGCTACATCCCGTCCAGGGAGCGCCTGATCACCATCGAAGATGCGGCGGAACTTCAGCTGCAGCAACCTCACGTCGGCCGGCTGGAGACACGTCCGCCCAGTGTCGAAGGAAAGGGAGAGGTTCGCCAGCGCGAACTGGTCAAGAACGCGTTGCGCATGCGTCCCGACCGTATCATCGTCGGCGAGGTGCGCGGCGAGGAAGCCTTCGACATGCTGCAGGCCATGAACACCGGCCATGAAGGCTCGATGACCACCATCCATGCCAACACGCCGCGTGATGCGATATCTCGCTTGGAGCAGATGGTGGGCATGGCAGGAATGCCGATGACGCATGAATCCATCAGAGCGCAGATTGCTTCCGCCATCGACGTCATCGTGCAGACACAGCGCCTCTCCGACGGCCGCCGGCGCGTGACATCGATATCGGAGATTACCGGTATGGAAGGAAACGTCGTCCAGATGCAGGAAATCTACACCTTCGTACGTCGCGAGGTGACGGCTGACGGTCAGATCGTCGGGGAGTTTCGCGCCACCGGTGTTCGTCCACGTTTTGCGCCAGAAGCGGCGACGCTTGGACACCATTTCGCCAAGGACGCCTTCAATCCTCAGGTTGCGCTCTGATGCCCACCGGCCAGACCTTGCTGTATTTTATTTACACGCTCGCGGCCGCGGCCGTCATTCTCGCCGGCGAGGCGCTGTATCTTTCCTTCGCCGATCGCCGGACCCGTGCCGGCACGATCAATCGGCGGCTGAAGCGATTGTCCGATGAGGTTCCGGCCGAGAAGACCCTGCAAGGATTGCTGCGCGAGCGCGGCCTGACGGACACGGGTGACTTTCTTTTCGGCATGGTCGGTCTGAACAGGCTTTATACCCAATCCGGCGTTACCGGAAACCCGCTGACTTTCGCCGCGATGTTCCTGCTCTCCGCTATCGCACTCGCGCTTGTGTTCTCGTTCCTCCTCAATTTTTCCTTATTGCCTTCCATCCTGATTTTTCTGGTGACCGGATTTGCCTTGCCGCTTCTCGTTCTGCGTCGTGCGCGCAATAAACGGATCCAGAAATTCGCGAAACAGCTCCCGAACGCACTCGACATGATCGTGCGTTCACTGCGGGCAGGGCACCCGGCATCGGTGGCGGTAGGTCTGGTCGCGCGCGAAATGCCCGATCCGCTCGGCACCGAATTCGGCATCGTCTCCGACGAAATCACCTTCGGACTGAGCATCGAACAGGCGGTGCGGAAGCTTTCGCAGCGCGTAGGTTTCGAAGGCCTCCACCTGCTGTCGGTGTCGCTGTCGATCCAATCGAAAACGGGCGGCAACCTGACCGAGATCCTGGCCAATCTTTCGTCGGTTCTGCGCGAACGTCAGAAACTCAGAATGAAAATCAGGGCGCTTTCATCAGAGGGCCGGGTGTCCGCGTGGATCATCTCGCTCTTTCCGCTGGTAATGTTCCTGATTCTCCAGCTCGCCGCTCCGGCATATTACGGCCAAATATGGCACGACCCTCTGGTCATGCCGGTGTTCTTGATCTTCGGAACGTGGGCGCTGCTAGGTGACTTCATCATGTATCGCATGGTCAATTTCGATTTCTGACAGGAGCGAGCCATAAACCTGTTATCGAACATTCAGGGACTGAGTTTCCTGGTTTCCACCGCGGTGTTCGTGGCGGCTGTGTCGCTGTTCCTGTTCGGCGCGCTAGTCTTCTTGCCGGCGTTGCAGACACGCAAGCTGGTTGCCCAGAGCCTGACGTCGGAAGGCATCGCCGACCGCCGCTCGCTCGCGGGTCAGGAACAATTGCTCAAAATCTCGGCGCAACGTCCGGTTGATGCCTACTTTCGATCGATGGAGAAGGAACGCAACGAGCCGAATGCGCTCGAGGCGAAGCTTTTTCGCGCCGGGTTTTATCAACCCAGCGCTCCGCTCATCTACACCTTGTCGCGACTGGGCGCGGTCTGTATCGGCTTTTTGGTTGCCTATGCGCTCCTTGTACGAGTGCTCCCGCCCCACCTGCCTGCTTTCATGGCCTTTGCCGGTTCCGCGTTGTTCGGACTCGCATGCATCGTGATTCCAGCTATCCTGCTCGATCGCTTCGAAAATACGCAAAAACAGATCTATCGTCGCGGGTTTCCCGATTTTATGGACATGATGATCACCTGTGCCGACGCCGGCATGAGCCTGGAGGCGGCGGTAGAGCGTGTCGGCGCCGAACTGGCCGGCACCCACAAATGGCTGGGCATCCAGCTTGCGATCATGAACCTGCAATTGCGCGCCGGCAAACCGTTGCGGGAGGCGCTGCGTGAACTCGCGGACCGCATCGGGCTGGAAGAGGCGCGCTCCCTGGCCGTGCTGTTCCGGCAGTCGGAAGAGCTCGGCACCAGCCTGACGGAAGCGCTGCGCGTCTATAGCGACGAGATGCGCGGACAAAGAATTCTTCATGCTGAAGAACGTGCCAATGCCCTGCCTGTCAAAATGATGATTCCATTGGGGCTGTGCATCTTTCCCGTTGTGCTCATGGTCATCATGTTGCCAGTGATCATTCGCATGAAGGGCATTTTCTTCTAAATGGTTATATGCTTTGATTCTAAAAAAGGGTCGGTCGACTCTTGGGGGACAAAATGACAGGGCCAATGCGCCTCGCAGCCGTAGCCAGTCTGTTGTTGGCGCTTGCCGGCTGCCAGACAAATGGTGCGGACACCACAGGCGGTGTCGTGCGCACCAATGAACCCTCGAAAGGCGATGTCACGTCCTTTGGCGATGCGTTCGACGGATTGAAGACGGTCAGTAACGTCGAATACTACGCCTCGGATCAGGCCGTGGCCGAAGCCAAGAACCAGTTCCGCGCGGAAAACTACGGCAATGCCGGCGCGCTGTTCTTCAAGGCGACGCAACTGGCGCCCAATGATGGCGGCGCCTGGATGGGATTGGCCGCATCGTGCGACCGGATCCACCGTTTCGACCTTGCCGACCGGGCCTACAGCAGGGCCTTCCGGCTGGTTGGCGCCTCGCCCGAATACTACAACAATGTCGGCTATTCCTATCTGCTGCGTGGCAAACTGCAGGACGCCCGTTCGAATTTTCTCAAGGCTTATGAGCTGGCACCCAACGATCCGACCGTGGCCAACAATCTGAAGCTGCTGTCGTCGAGCGTGCAGAACATCGAGCGCTAGTATGCTGCTTGTCGAGGCACTGCTGCTGAAGGCCCTCGCCATCCCTCTGCTCGCCAGGATTGCGTGGCTCGACTTCACGACGCAGAGGATTGCCAATCGCGATGTGCTGCTACTGCTCTGCCTGGGGGTGGGATCGCTGTTGTTGTTGATGCTCCGATCCGGGTCGTGGTGGGACATGGGCTTGAGCGCGTCTGCCGGCCTCGTGCTGTTTCTTGCCTTGTTCCCGTTCTGGGTCTTCCGCAAGATCGGAGCCGGCGACGTCAAGCTGATAGCGGTCGTCCCTTTTCTGACCGGCGGCGAAGACCTCGCCGTTTTTTCCGCGCTGCTACTGGTTTTCGCCCTCGTCACTGCAGGGATCATGAAAAATCCGCTCCTGCTGCCCGCAGGCGCCTTCCGCCTCTACGTTCAGCATCTCGACCGCAAAGGCGTTGTGCCGTTCGGCGTGCCAATCTCGGTCGCGGCGATCTGCACGACAGCCCTCCTGATCTACGAAAGTGTGGTGTTGGCGAGCAGTTCTGGAATCCTGAATCAGCTTAACTGAACGGCGGCAGCCCGCTCTGCTGTGCGAAGCGCGGGCCATCCAGCCGCATTCACAGGCAACGTCAACCAAAACGCAAACGTTGCGCTGTGCGGGCTGAGTGCGATCGCCATTACGGCTGAAATTGCAATCGAGATCGGCGCCAGGACACGAAGCACGGGAAGAAGGTTTGGCATTTGGCCACGATAAGTCGGACAGATTAACCAAAAGTTGAGACGGCATGACCGTTAACTCTTTGGAAACCATTTTCTTGTCGGGGCGCGGAAGTGATGTTTCAATGACTGCTTAAGGAGGGGATGAAAATGTTGAACGAGGATTTTTTCGGCCGCATTGCCATCATCTTTGCGATGACGGTTTTGGCGACTTCCAGCGCGATGCCTCTGCTCCTCTATTTCCGTCAGGATACCTCAGCAAGTTCGCTGGCAATCGTTACTCAACTGGCGTCAACCGTGTTTCTGTCGTTGCAGCTTGTGATGACAATCGTCCGCCTTCCGCCAAAGGGAACTGCGCAGGGAATTGAGCCGAGAGTAACCTCGGTAGCTGGAACATTTTTGATCCTGCTCGCATTGAACCTGACGCCGGCATTGCAAAATGAGGCGGCTCAAGTGACGGCTCTCTGCTTGGTCTTCATCGGTACGGCCAGTTCGATTTTCTGTCTCTATTGGCTGGGCCGTTCCTTCTCTCTCATGGCGACGGCTCGACGCTTGGTTACCACTGGCCCGTATTCGATTGTCCGGCATCCGCTTTACATCTGCGAGGGGGTATTCGTCCTCGGGATGATCCTCTCGCATTTTTCAATGCTGATGGTGGCCTTGGGTGCGGTTCAGTTCTTTTTGCAGTATAGACGCGCGAGAAATGAAGAATCCATTCTTCAGCAAACCTTCCCAGAGTACGACGATTACACGCGGCGCGTCCCCATGCTCTTGCCGCGGTTCCTTGGTGGCGCCATACCAAGCGGCCAATAATCAGGACTCGCCCTGTTGATCTGGTCTTTGCAAGTGCTTCGCTTCGTTGCCGCGCTGATGGTCGTATATGTCCACGCAGCGCAGACTGCCGTTAAGGCCACCGGATCCAATGGCCTGTTACCTCACGATTTGCAGGTGGTCGGCTTCGCGGGCGTAGACATCTTCTTCGTCATATCAGGGGTGATTATTGCTAAGACGGCACCTGGTCTGACTTGGCGATCTTTCGCTTGGAGACGATTCCGGCGCATTGTTCCGCTCTACCTGCTGATCAGCATCCCCTATGCGATCGTCGCCTATAAAACCGGCTTCGGCTGGCGGGACGCGGCGGCGACGCTCTTGCTATGGCCGGCTACCGATCAAATGACCGCGCCAGCACTGCCTGCGGCCTGGACACTGTGCTTCGAAATGCTGTTTTACGCTGCCGCGACAATCGTTCTGGTCGACCGGCGACTGCTGTCGGGACTCCTCGGTATCTTCGGCCTCGCAATGATGTTTCGTTCGGTGGGTCCGGTGCTGCAGTTTCTTGGCAACCCGCTGATCATCGAGTTCGGTTTCGGCGTCGTTCTCGCCTATGCGCCTAGGTGGAAACCGGCGGTGTGGTGCCTGCCGATCGGCGCCGCGGCTATGATAGCCGTCGGATTCATTGGGATAGCGCCGCAAGGGGGAACGATGGAGTTCCTCGCCGGCGATAACGGCTTCCAGCGCGTGCTGGTCTACGGCCTCCCTGCGGCGATGATCGTCTTCGGCACGATGCAGATCGACGCGAAGCCGAGCGTCTGGACGGTTTTCGGTGATGCCTCCTATATGCTCTATCTGATCCACACTCTGCCGATAACGCTGCTTCTGATGGTGTGGACCGCTTTTCCGATTCCTCCGGACCTTATCATCGTGATCGGCACTGCCACATCAGTTCTTTTCGCTTGGCGGATGTACATTCGGTTCGAGTTGCCGCTGCGCAAATTCCTTCGTCGGTATGATCCCCATCTGAAGACTGGCCGCCATCCTCAATCGGCTTAACTTGAAGGCGGCCCGGCTGCTGGAGCTTGGGGTGGGGGGCAGCAGCCGGGCCTTGCCGGCTTTGAAGTCCGGCATATTAGCGTGATCTAATGTTGCGAAATACGCAATAGCGGCCCCTCGATTATCCCGCTCAATTATCAGAGGTCGGACGCATCGACATCGAGCGCTTCATGCCGGGTCGCCCGCGGCAAAACGGGCCGAACACGGTTTTGAGAAAATCCACCAAACCTCTCACGTCTTGAGTGAAAATCCTTGGTGTGACCGTGTGCCAACCATCAGGCTGAAATTCGACCATTTGCATCCCACGAATGTACGAGGGCCAAGAAGCCATAATGGAGTGACAGGCCGCTCTCGGAAAGCTCGGCGCACCCTGGCGCTGAATCGGTGGGATGGCGGAGAGGGAGGGATTCGAACCCCCGATGGGCTTGCACCCATGCCGCATTTCGAGTGCGGTGCATTCGACCACTCTGCCACCTCTCCGCGGTCATGGTCGGCCGTTGCCGGCGCGGCGCACTAGATAACGGCTGATCGGGCAGGTTACAAGGCCAAATCCACCAGTTATTTGGCTTGCCGGACAGGCATGGGCTCAAGGTGGTGTCGGCCGCTCATCGGCTGATGCGGCACAGGCGGTCCTGGCCGCCATCGCCGTCGTCACCGGTTTCTCCGGAGGCGCGTCGTGGCCTCGCCGGTGTTTTCGCCGGGGAAGCTTGCCACGGCGGCATGGCGGCGACGGCCAATAGCGGTCCGGCAGCGGCTGTTTGCCTTGACTCCCACGCAACCTTCGGTTAGGGACGGCGCGCAATCGGCGTGGAGGGTTCTTCCGCGCCGCTTGTTTTTTGAACCCGCAGACTGACAAAAAGACGGCCGAACCGCCAGACGCGGTTCATCGAGGCCGACCGAACAGCGAAAGGCAAAAAATGTTCGCAGTCATCAAAACGGGCGGCAAGCAGTATCGCGTCGCCGCCAACGATCTCCTGAAGATCGAAAAAGTCGAAGCCAATGTCGGCGATATCGTCGAGATCGGTCACGTGCTCGCGCATGGCGAGGGCGAGAATGTCACGTTCGGCGCGCCGTTCGTCGATGGCGCCCTGGTTACCGCCGAAGTCGTCGAGCAGGGCAAGAACCGCACCGTCATCGCTTTCAAGAAGCGCCGCCGCCAGAATTCGCGCCGCAAGATCGGCCACCGCCAGCTTTTGACCACCGTGCGGATCTCCGAGATCCTGCTGGGCGGCGCCAAGCCGGCCAAGAAGGCCACCGCCAAGGCGGAAGCCAAGGCTGAGGTCGCCGCCGAAGCGAAGGCCGAGGCCGCGCCGAAGAAGGAAGCCAAGGCCGCCGAGACCGCGGCAGCGCCGCTGTTCAAGGCGCCGAAGGGCGAGCCGGACGACCTGACCGTGATCAAGGGCATCGGCCCGGTCGCCGCCAAGGATCTCGCCGAGCAGGGCATCATCACTTTCGCGCAGCTGGCCAAGCTGTCCGACAAGGATGTCGCCAAGATCGACGAGCACATGCCGTTCAGCGCCGACCAGATCAAGGACTGGCGCGAGCAGGCCAAGGAACTGGCGAAGAAGTAATTTTCCGGCCAAACATCAGCCGGATCGGACTTGAAACGGAACGCGAACGCGTTCATAAGGCCTTTTAGGCGCCTTGCGGCGCAACGGAGTTAGTTAGATGGCACACAAGAAAGCTGGCGGCTCGTCGCGCAACGGTCGCGACTCGCATTCCAAGCGTCTGGGCGTGAAGAAGTTCGGCGGCGAAGCCGTCATCCCGGGCAACATCATCATTCGTCAACGCGGCACCACCTGGCATGCGGGCGTCAATGTCGGCATGGGCACGGACCACACCCTTTTCGCGCTCGAAGCCGGCGCCGTGATGTTCAACAAAAAAGCCAACGGCCGAACCTACGTATCGGTCAACCCGATTACCAAAGCCGCGGAGTAGCCGGTTCCGCACTAGAACACCGGCGCCCATCTCGGGAACCGGTGTCTGGCAAGGCCAGGAAAAGGATCAGGGGAGATGGGTTTCCATCTCCCCTTTTCTTGTGCCTGGAGGAACGTTCAAATGGTTGCCGAAGCGGAAGACTCAGAAGACGAAAGTTACGCGATAGACTGCCCCGTTCTGGCCACCGAGCGGCTGGTGATGCGGGCGCCGCGTGAAGAAGATGTCGCGCAACTGGCCGAACTTGCCGACAACCGTCACGTCGCCGAAATGCTGGCGCGCATGCCGCATCCCTATGGCGAGGCCGAGGCGCGCGCCTTCCTGGCCATGACGAGATCACGCTGCGCCGGCATCGCTTATGCGCTGACGCTCGCCGGCACCGACACCTTTGTCGGCTGCGCGGGCTTGAACACCACCGATCGCGGGCTGGAGCTCGGCTATTGGATCGGCGAGCCCTATTGGAAGCGTGGCTATGCAACCGAAGCAGCCCACGCGCTGGTCGACCTCGCCTTCCAGAAGACCTCGATCCAGGTGCTGCATGCCTCGACGCGGGTCATCAATCCGGCCTCGCGCCGGGTGATTCACAAATGCGGCTTCCAGTATGCCGGCCAGGGCATGCTGAATTCGATCGTTGCCGGCCAGGTGCCGGTGGAGCGCTACCGGCTCGACAGGAAGACGTGGGTCAGCCTGCGCAACTGGGTCCACTTTTGATGCGTGCTGATATTCAGGTGAGGCCGGCCTGCGAACGGCGGCTTTCTGCGCTTCCGGTGCTCACGTACTTTAAGTACGCTCCGCTCCGGTTCTCACAAGCCACCATCCTCGGCTCGGCTGACCTGAATCTCGACAGGCCTCGGCGCCTTATGCCGAACCAATTGGGGCTCAGCCCAGTTCGGCCCATACCGGCCGGTGGTCCGAACCGTTGGCTTGCCGGTCGACCCACAGGCGCTTCAGTGATCGGGCAAGCGACGCGCTGGTGAAGACATAGTCGATGCGCTTGTGGCGGCTGGTGTTGGTCGGGTCCTTGGGATCGACCCAGCTGACGAGGTCGTCGCCGGTGTCGAGGCGCACGGCGGCATCGACGGCGAAATCGGCGGTCAGCGGCATGCCGAATTCGTGGTCCGGCCGGCCGGCGAGTTCGACATATTCGGGCGAGCCGGCCAGCATGTTGAAATCACCCATGCCGACAAAGGCTTCGGGATGCGGCAATTCCGGCAGGCCGATCTCGGCGACGCCGGACAGTGCTCCGCCTTCAAGCGCATAGTTCAACAGGCGCTGGCGCAGGAACTGGATCTGGCTGGCGCGCTCGACCGGGCTGCGGTGATCGAGATGGATGGAATAGAAGCGGATAAAACCGAGCGGCGTCTCGATCAGCGCTTCCAGCGCGCCGCGCTGGAAGTTCATCATCTCGAAGCTGCGGCTGCGCGGCAAAAGCAGGTTGCGCGACAGATGAATGGGCGTTTTCGACAGCACCATGTTGCCGAGCTGGAAGGTCGTGGTGATGGCGCGGCCGTTCTCGATACGCGAGCCGATATTGGCCTCGAAATTGCTGCCGTAGACGGCGAAATAGTCGGGCAGCGCCTCGCCGATCTCGGCGACCATATCGCGGCCGCCGTTCCGGGGATTGTTGCGGGTGACCTCCTGCAGCGCGATCACATCGGCGCCGCGCACGGCATCGGCGATACGCGCGATATCGTATCGTCCATCAAGGCCGATGCCGTATTGGATGTTGTAGGTTACAAGCTTCATCCCGCCATCTCTCCGGCCAACCCCATGCGGCCATTGTCATAAAACGGCCTCGCCCTTCGCCGCGCCTTGGTTTAGAGCAAGGCCCAAGGTTTAGAGCAATGCCGCAAGGCCAATAAAGAAACTGCGATCCGATGAAATTTCTCGATCAAGCCAAGGTCTATGTCCGCTCCGGTGACGGGGGCGCCGGTTCGGTTTCGTTCCGGCGTGAAAAATTCATCGAGTTCGGCGGACCGGATGGCGGCGACGGCGGCCGCGGCGGTGATGTCTGGCTGGAAGCGGTCGACGGGCTGAACACGCTGATCGACTACCGCTACCAGCAGCATTTCAAGGCCAAGACCGGCGTCCACGGCATGGGCCGCAATATGACCGGCGCCAAGGGCGCCGACGTCACGCTGAAAGTACCGGCCGGGACCCAGGTGTTCGAGGAGGACAATGAGACGCTGATCTGCGACCTGACCGTGGTCGGCCAGCGCTTCCTGCTCGCCAAGGGCGGCAATGGCGGCTTCGGCAACCAGCATTTCAAGACCTCGACCAATCAGGCGCCGCGCCGCGCCAATCCGGGCCTGCCGGGCGAGGAGCTCAACATCTGGCTGAGGCTGAAGCTGATCGCCGATGCCGGGCTGGTCGGACTGCCCAATGCCGGCAAGTCGACATTCCTGGCGGCGGTCACCGCGGCCAAGCCGAAGATCGCCGACTACCCGTTCACGACGCTGCATCCCGGCCTCGGAGTCGCCCGTGTCGATGCGCGCGAATTCGTCATCGCCGACATCCCCGGGCTGATCGAGGGGGCGCATGAGGGCGTCGGCATCGGCGACCGCTTTCTCGGCCATGTCGAGCGCACGCGCGTGCTGCTGCACCTGGTTTCGGCGCAGGAGGAAAATCCGGGCAAGGCCTACAAGACGGTGCGGGCCGAGCTCGAAGCCTACGGCCACGGCCTGACCGACAAGGTCGAGATCCTGGCGCTGAGCCAGGTCGACATATTGGATGCTGACGAGCGCAAGAAAAAGGTGGCCTCGTTGAAGCGGGCCGCCGGGCGGGCGCCGATGCTGTTGTCCGCTGTCACCGGCGAAGGTGTCGAGGCGGTGCTGCGTGCGCTGATGGCGGTGATCGAGGAAGCGCGGGCGCAGATCGCCGCCCCGGTCGAGACGCGCTGGGAAAAGTAGGGCCATGCAGTCGCTCAGGAAATACCGGCGCATCACCGTCAAGATCGGCTCGGCGCTGCTCGTCGACCGCGCGAGCGGTCTGAAGCGCGACTGGCTGGATTCGCTTGCCGACGATATCGCCGTACTCGCCCAGGGTGGGGCTGAAATCCTCGTCGTATCCTCCGGCGCCATCGCGCTTGGCCGCACCATCCTCGGCCTCGGCAAGCGCGCGCTGAAGCTCGAGGAGAGCCAGGCGGCGGCCGCCGTCGGCCAGATCGCGCTCGCCGGTGCCTGGTCGGACGCGCTCGGCAAGGGCGGCCTGAAATCGGGCCAGATCCTGCTGACGCTCGGCGACACGGAGGAGCGCCGGCGCTATCTCAATGCGCGGGCGACGATCTCGACGCTGCTCAAGATGAAGGCGGTGCCGGTCATCAACGAGAACGACACCGTGGCTACCTCCGAAATCCGCTACGGCGACAACGACCGGCTGGCCGCACGGGTCGCGACGATGATGGGCGCCGACCTGCTGGTCCTTTTGTCCGACATCGACGGGCTCTATACCGCGCCGCCGGCGCGCGAACCCGATGCCAAATTCATTGCGGTGGTCGAACGCATCACGCCTGATATCGAGGCGATGGCGGGAGCCGCCGCGTCCGAGCTGTCGCGCGGCGGGATGCGCACAAAGCTCGATGCCGGCAAGATCGCCAACGCCGCCGGCACGGCGATGATCATCACTTCGGGCACGCGGCTGTCGCCGCTGATGGCGATCGAGCGCGGGGAGCGCGCGACCTTCTTCCGGCCGAGCGCCAATCCGGTCAAGGGCTACAAGACCTGGATCGCCGGCCAGCTCGAACCGGCAGGGCGGCTCACCGTCGATGACGGCGCCGTCGGTGCGCTCAAGTCGGGCAAGTCGCTGCTGCCGGCTGGCGTCAAGCTGGTCAGCGGCAATTTCTCGCGTGGCGACACGGTGGCGATCCTGTCACCCGAGGGCCGCGAGATCGCGCGCGGCCTGGTTGCCTACGATGCCGCCGATGCCGTAAGGATCGCTGGCCTGAAGACGACCGAGATCGAAACCGTGCTCGGTTACGAGGCGCGTTCGGCGATGATCCACCGCGACGACCTTGTGGTGAGTCAGGCCGGAGGCGACACAAGCGGAGGATGAGCCATGCTGAAGCTGCATGAAAAATCCGGGGATGACATGGTGGCAACGGTGGCCGATCTCGGCCGCCGCGCCCGCGCTGCCGCCCGACCGCTGGCCATCGCCACCACCGCAGCCAAGAACGCCGCCCTCGTTGCCATGGCAGAGGCGATCATCGCCCGTGAACGGGAGATTCTCGACGCCAACGCCATCGATGTCTCGAATGGCCACGAATCGGGCTTATCCGCATCCTTCATGGACCGGCTGAAACTCGACCCGGCGCGTATCCGCGCCATGGCCGACGGCATCCGCGAGATCGCTGGACTCAGCGATCCGGTCGGCGACGTGATCGCTGCGTGGGAGCGGCCGAACGGCTTGCATATCGAGCGCGTGCGCACGCCGCTCGGCGTCGTCGGCGTCATCTATGAAAGCCGGCCGAATGTGACGGCGGACGCAGGCGCGCTCTGCCTCAAGGCCGGCAATCCGGTGATCCTGCGCGGCGGCTCGGATTCGCTCAACTCGTCAGCCGCCATCCATGCCTGCCTGGTGGAGGGGCTGAAGGCCGCTGGCCTGCCGCAGGATGCGATCCAGCTGGTGCCAACAACCGACCGCGCCGCCGTCGGCGAGATGCTGAAGGGCCTGGGCGGCACGCTCGACGTGATCATACCGCGCGGCGGGAAAAGCCTTGTCGGACGCGTGCAGAACGAGGCGCGGGTGCCGGTCTTCGCCCATCTCGAAGGCATCTGCCACCTCTACATCGACCGCTCCGCCGATCTCGACATGGCGGTGAAGATCGCCGTCAACGCCAAGATGCGGCGCACCGGCGTCTGCGGCGCGGCTGAGACGCTGCTGGTCGACCGCGCGGTGGTGTCCACCCATCTGGTGCCGATTCTCGACGCGCTGCGCGCGGCCGGGTGCGAGATCCATGCCGATGCCGATGTGCTGAAGGTGTTCTTCGATGCCAAGCCGGCGACCGATGTCGACTGGGTGACCGAATATCTCGACGCCATCATCGCGGTGAAGCTGGTCGACGGCGTCAGTGGCGCGATCGACCATATCGAGACCTTCTCCTCGCACCACACCGAGGCGATCATAGCCGAGGATGCGAAGGCGGTTGAGCGCTTCTTCAACGAGATCGATTCGGCGATCCTGCTGCACAATGCCTCGACGCAGTTCGCCGATGGTGGCGAGTTCGGCATGGGCGCCGAGATCGGCATCGCCACCGGCAAGATGCACGCGCGCGGGCCGGTCGGCGTCGAGCAACTGACATCGTTCAAATACCGCGTGCGCGGGTCGGGACAGGTGCGGCCTTGAGCGCTGGTTTTATCCTCCCCCTGGTGGGGAGGGTGGCTGGTGTAGCGAGCCGGATGGGGGCATAGCGCTGAATTCTGCACTCCCCCCACCCCGCTCCGCTTCGCGGATCGACCCTCCCCACAAGGGGGAGGTTAAGGACGCCGTCCCCGCGCGCTACCTCAACATGCCCCATGCCGCAAAGGGCCTGGCCGTCGGTCTGTTCGGCGGCTCGTTCAACCCGCCGCATGCCGGGCATGCCTTGGTCGCAGAGATCGCGCTGCGGCGGCTCGCGCTTGATCAGCTGTGGTGGATGGTGACGCCCGGCAATCCGCTGAAAAACGCGCGCGAACTCACCCCGCTCGCCGAACGCATCGAACTTTCCGAGAAGATCGCCAGGAACCCTAAGATCAAGGTCACCGCCTTCGAGGCGGCGCACCATGTGCGCTATACCGCCGACACGCTGGCGCTGGTCAAGGCGCGCAACCCTGGCGTCGAGTTCGTCTGGATCATGGGCGCCGACAGTTTGCGCGATTTCCATCACTGGCAGCGCTGGCGCGAGATTGTGCTCACCTTCCCGATCGCGGTCATCGATCGGCCGGGCGCCACGCTGTCGTTCCTGTCGTCGGTCGTTGCGAAAACCTTCGACTATGCGCGCATCGACGAGGGCGACGCACCACTGCTCGCCCGCATGAAGGCGCCGGCCTGGACCTTCATCCACGGTCCGCGCTCGTCGCTGTCGTCAAGCGCGATTCGCAAGCTGGCGAAGGAATAGGTTTCTTCCTTCTCCCCCGGGGAAGGAGAAATCCTGCGCCTCGCCCGCCTGGCCATGTCGCTTTTGCCGCTGCCTTTCGCGGCTCGGTGAGCAATGCTGATCAGGCATGTTGGAAAAGAACCACCCCACAGCCGAGCCGGAGCAAGGCAGCGCGCCCACGCCATTGATCGCGATCGCCAGCGTCATCGTGTCGATGGCGCTGATCGCCATCGGCAATGGGCTGATGTTCGCCTATATCCCCGTTCGGCTCGGCGTCGAGGGTTTCGATCCGACCTGGGCCGGGCTCATCGTCACCGGGCTTTCGGCCGGCGGTCTTGCCGGCTGCATCCTGACCGGACCGCTGGTGCGCAGGGTCGGCCATGCCCGCGCCTTCATGGTGCTGTCGGCACTGATCGCGCTGTCCAATGCCGCCATCGGCGCGGGTCCGCACCCGCTGTTGTGGATCGCGGCGCGCGCGCTTTACGGCTTTGCCATATGCGGCCTGTTCATCGTCGCGCAGAGCTGGCTGAACAATGCGGTCGCCAACGCCATACGTGGCCGGGTGATGGCCTTCTTCTACGTCGCCTACGTCGCCGGGCTCGGCGTCGGCTATGCGACGCTCGCGCTGGTCGACATCAAGACGGCGGGTGCGCCCTTGATCGGCATTGCCTTCACCGCTCTGTCGATCCTGCCTGTCGGGATGACGCGGCTGGCGCAGCCGCCGGCGCCGCAGGCGGCCTCGGTGGCGCTGCGCCGGGCCTGGCGAATTTCACCGGTCGGCGTTGCCGGCATGCTGGCGGTCGGCGGTCTGTCGATGTCGATTTCCGGCTTCGCTCCGATCCACGCCACGGCCAAGGGCTACAGCCAGGCCGATGTGGCGCTGCTGCTTTCGGTAATGCCGCTCGGCACGCTGATCCTGCAGCTTCCGTTCGGCTGGATTTCCGACCGCACCGATCGCCGATATGTGCTGATCGGGGCATCGGCGCTTGCCGCGGCGTCGGGCATGTTCGCGCTCGGTTTCGACGGCGGCGCGCTGGCGGCGCTGCTGGTGATCTATGTCTTGTGGGACGGCGCCTCGGAATCGATCTATTCGCTGTCCAGCGCGCATGCCGCCGACCGTGCCAGCAAGGACGACATGGTGGCACTGTCCAGTTCGCTCTTGTTTGCCTGGTCCCTCGCGGGCTTCATCGTACCGGGCGTTGTCACGGCGCTTTCGGCCGTTTTCGGCACGCAGGCCTTCATCTATGTGACGATCGTCATTGCCTGCGCCTTCTGCCTGTTCGTGGTTCTGCGCGTGTTCACCACCCGTCCTGTGCCGGCCACCGAAACCGGCAGCTTTGCACCGATGACGGCGCAGGCGCCGCTGCCGGTGGAGCTTGCCTTCGCGCCGGACGAACAGGACCGGCACTGGGGCAACTGATTGCTTACTGCTTGCGGACCTCCGGCGGCGGCGCTTCCGGCGGCGGCAGCGGAATAGAGATGCCCTGGCTATCGAAAGTCTGCTTGGCGCGTTTGGTCATGTCGATATTCGTGGAGAAGTAGTCGGCCGCCGAGGTCCAGTAGCGCAAGGTGAGCGAAACGGTGGTGTCACCGAGGCTGGCCACGAAGGCGATCGGCGCCGGTTCGCGACGGATGCGCTTCTCGGCACCGGCAATGGCAAGCAAGGTCTTCTGCGCGCCGTCGATGTCGTTCCACGAACCGATGCTGAGCGTGATGTCGGTGCGGCGCACGCCGTTGCGCGAAAAATTGCGCACCGGCTGGTTCCACAGTGTCGAGTTGGGCGCCAGGATGTAGACGCCGTCGGCGGTCCTGAGCTTCGTGGCGAACAGGCCGATTTCCTCGATCGAACCGGCGATGGAACCGACCTCGACGGATTCGCCGATGCGGAACGGCCGCAGCGCCAGAAGCATGATGCCGGCGGCGATGTTCTGCAACGTGCCTTGCAGCGCCAGCCCAATGGCGAGGCCGATGGCGCCGATCGCGGCGATGATCGAGGCGGTCTGCACGCCGAACTGGCCGAGCACCATGATGACGACGAGAATCAGGATGGCGTAGCGGACAATCTTCGAAAAGAAATGCCGCAATGTCTGGTCGAATCCGTGGATATGGCCGAGGCCGGCAAAGATCGAACGCTCCGCGAGACCAGCGACGATATAGCCGACCACCAGAAGGATGATGGCGCCGATGGCCGAGAAGGAATAGGAGACGATCAGCGTGCTGAGCTGCGCGAGGCCCGCCTGGACGGTGAGGAGCGTGTTTTGCGGGTCGATCGGCATGGCGGGATTCCGGTTGGTCGGTCAGCCGATAACCGCCGCGGGACGCGTGGGTTCCGATCTTTTTGCCTGCCGCATGGAACAACCCGGCAATCGACGAGTTCGCGTGAGTCGGAGCTCCGTCTTGAAACTGCAACGGAACTCTGCCTATCTAAGTGGTGTCACCTGCTTTCAGGGGTGATTTGGTTGTTCTTGCTGCGAAAGGAAATACACTGAGAACAGCACTGCGGAAGAAGGCCGATATCGTGCCTTCGCCGGCCGGGATCAGCGTAAACGACGCCGTGTCCCGCGCCATCAAGACAGTCCTTGCCAGTCTGGAAGACTCCAAGGCCGAAAACATCGTCTCAATCGACATCCAGGGAAAATCGAGCCTCGGCGACTACATGGTCGTCGCATCGGGCCGATCGCACCGTCATGTCTCGGCTGTCGCCGACCATCTCCTCAAGGCGCTCAAGGATGCCGGCCTCGGCACCGCGCGCGTCGAGGGGCTGTCAGGCGCCGACTGGGTCCTGATCGATTCGGGCGACATCATCGTCCATGTCTTCCGCCCCGAAGTCCGCGAATTCTACAATCTCGAAAAGATGTGGCAGGCGCCGGATCTCGAGGAAGAGACACTCCACTAAGCCGATTATTTAATGCATGTCATTGGGTGACATGCATTAGCGGCTTGTAGAGGCGAGATGAAGATATCAGTCCATGCCGTGGGCCGAATGAAAGCCGGCCCCGAGCGGGAATTGGCCGAGCGCTATTTCGAGCGCTTCGCCAAGAGCGGCCCGGCGGTGGGGCTCGAATTCGCCGGCATCACCGAGATCGCGGAGGGCCGCGCGCAGAGCGCCGGTGAGCGTCAGCGTGACGAGGGATCGAGACTGCAGGCGCAACTGCAGCCGGGCACGGCGCTGATCCTGCTCGATGAGCGCGGCAAGAACCTGTCCTCGCAAGATTTCGCCAATCGCATCGGACAGCTGCGCGATGGCGGCCGCAAGGCGCTGGTACTCGCCATAGGCGGCGCCGACGGCCATGATGCGTCGCTGCGTGACCAGGCCGAGCTGGTGCTGTCGTTCGGTGCGCTCACCTGGCCGCATCAGCTGGTGCGCGTGATGCTGGGTGAGCAACTCTACAGGGTGGCGACGATCCTGTCGGGCCATCCCTATCACAGATCCTGAAAGCGTCGGGGTCGCACCGAATTCCGCCCCAATGCCACGCAAGAAACGTGGTGGGGGACGGATTTCCTGGTACATGCCGTTGGTCCGGAAACCACCGCCTGTTTTGGGGCGTCACGAATCAACATGGTTGATGGTTCGTTAACGAAGCCGCAGATAGAGTCGATCGCGAATGTCTGAAGGCTGGAAATCGACAATGGGCTCATTGAGAAGGGCCTCCTGGCGCGCACGCTGCGGCATCGCGGCGGCGGCGGTTCTTTTGTCGTTCCATGCGGTGCGGGCCGAGAACACGCTCGACATGGCGCCTGATCCGGACCAGAGCCGCGCCGAATACGAACGGGTTTCCAAGGAAATCACGCTGTCATCGGAACGGCTGGCGAAGCTCGCCGCCGATATCGCCGCGGTCAAGAAGGATCACGCCTCGATCACCGCGGCGCTGATCCAGTCGGCGATGACCGAGCAGAAGCTTGGCCAGGACATCGAGGATATCGGTGCCAAGCTGGAAGGGCTCAAGGGCCAGCAGCAGAAGATCCGCGCCTCGCTGGCGGCGCGGCGTGACGTGCTGGCCGAAGTGCTGGGCGCGCTGCAGCGCATGGGCCTCAACCCGCCGCCGGCGATCCTGGTCAAGCCGGAGGACGCGCTGTCCTCGGTGCGCAGCGCCATCCTGCTCGGCGCCGTGGTGCCGGAATTGCGCCAGCAAACCGATAGTCTGCTGGCCGACCTCAAGGAGCAGACCCGGGTGACGGCCTCGATCGAGGCCGAGCGGGCACGGCTGACGGCGGCGGTCGGCGACCAGGCGGCGGAAAAGAAGCGACTGAGTATGCTGCTGGAAGCCAAGCAGAAGCTCGAGGCCGACACGCAGGCGCAGATGACGGCCGAACAGCAGCGTTCCGAGCAGCTGGCGGCCAAGGCAAACAGCCTGAAGGATCTGATCGCATCGCTCGAGGCGCAGGCTGACAAGACCCGCAAGGCCGCGGATACAGCGAAGGCCGCCGCCGCGAACCAGGCGGGTGACGATCAGACGGGCGGCGACAAAACAGCATCGCTGGCTGCATTGCCGGTTCCCGAAGGCAACCGGCTCGCTGCGGCAGCTCCCTTTTCGGCGCTGCAAGGACAGATCGCGCTGCCGGTCACCGGGCGCATCAAGCGCCGCTTCGGTTCCGATGACGGTAACGGCGCAATGATGCTTGGCGACATGCTTGCGACACAATCGGGAGCCATCGTCACCGCACCGGCGGATGGGAACGTGCTTTATGCGGGGCCGTTTCGCTCCTATGGTCAGCTCTTGATCCTGAATGCCGGCGACGGTTATCATGTCGTTCTGGCGGGGATGAGCAGAATCAGCGTCGTGACTGGCCAGTCAGTGCTCGCAGGAGAGCCGGTCGGTGCGATGGGAGAGGCCCGGGTGGCAAGCACCTCGGTTTCGAAGAATGGAAATGCCACGCCGGAACTCTATGTCGAGTTCCGCAAGGATGGAAAACCCGTCGATCCGGCCCCATGGTGGGCGGACCGTTTTTCTGGAAGGACGTGAAATGATGCGGAAACTGTCGCTTCTGTTTGCCGGTGCGCTGATGGGCGCATCCGCCATGAGCCTTGTCTATGGCGCGCCCGGCTCGGCGGCAAACGCTGCGGGGTCGGAGACCTACAAGCAACTGGCGATCTTCGGCGACATCTTCGAGCGGGTGCGGGCACAATATGTCACGCCGCCCGACGACAAGTCGCTGGTCGAGAACGCCATCAACGGCATGCTTTCCTCGCTGGACCCGCACTCCTCCTACATGAACGCCGAACAGGCGCAGGACATGCGCGTCCAGACCAAGGGTGAGTTCGGCGGCCTCGGCATCGAGGTCACGATGGAGAACGACCTGGTCAAGGTGATCACGCCGATCGACGATACCCCGGCCGCCAAGGCTGGCGTGCTGGCCGGCGACTACATCGCCAAGATCGACGGCGAAGAGGTTCGCGGCCTGACGCTCAACGATGCGGTCGAAAAGATGCGTGGCCTGGTCAACACGCCGATCAAGCTCACCATTCTGCGCCAAGGCGCCGACAAGCCGATCGAACTGACGGTCGTGCGCGACATCATCAAGGTCAAGGCGGTCAAGTTCCGGGTCGAAAACGACATCGGCTACATGAAGATCACTTCCTTCACCGAAAAGACCTATGACGACCTCGAGAACGCCATCGACACCATCAAGAAGCAGGTGCCGGACGACAAGCTCAAGGGTTATGTGCTTGACCTGCGCCTCAATCCTGGCGGCCTGCTCGACCAGGCGGTAAGCGTGTCCGACGCCTTCCTGAAGCGGGGCGAGATCGTCTCGACGCGCGGCCGCGATCCCAAGGACGTCACCCGCTTCGACGCCAAGCCGAAGCAGACCGACGACATCAACGGCAAGCCGATGATCGTGCTCGTCAATGGTGGCTCGGCCAGCGCCTCTGAAATCGTCGCCGGCGCACTGCAGGATCTGCGCCGCGTCACGGTTGTCGGCACGCAGTCCTTCGGCAAGGGCTCGGTGCAGACCATCATTCCGCTCGGCGAGAACGGTGCGCTCAGGCTGACGACGGCGCTCTATTATACGCCGTCCGGCAAGTCGATCCAGGGCAAGGGCATCACGCCCGACATCAAGGTCGACCAGCCATTGCCGCCGGAACTGCAGGGCAGGGATCTGACGCGCGGCGAGTCCGATCTCAAGGGCCATATCAAGGGCGCCGACGAGAGCAAGACCGGCTCCGGCTCCGCAGCCTATGTGCCGCCGGATCCGAAGGACGACCTGCAGCTCATCTATGCCGAGCAGCTGCTGCGCGGCCAGAAGACCGATCCGGCCTTCCCGCCCAATCCGGAAAAGGCCGTGCTCAACCAGTAAGCCGGTCTGGCCGCCTGAACGAAGCAATGCAATGCTGCCGGGATCGAAAGGTTCCGGCAGTTTGATTCGGGAGGCGGGACGAGGCCTCCAGATGCGGCGCCACGGGTGCGCCAGGGTTGAAGAATTCGCGCGCGTGGTCTCGAAGGGAGCCGCCTTCGGAACCATGCGCACCGGGGACAGGGCTTGGCTGATATCGGCAAGGACATCGAACGCCCGCTTGGACAGACTGTCCGGGCGCCGCGTGCCGCCCGCAGGGTCAGCGCGGGCGTGATCGCGGCGAGCGCGATCGTGCTGGTGGTGGTCGGCGTCTCGGCCGCGATCGCGCTCAGGGAAAAGCCGTTCCGCAAGCCGCAGGAAGTCGCCATCTCGACACCGAAGGTGACTGCGGCGGGCGAGCCCGCCGCGTCGCCTCCCGGATTGGCCCCTGCAGCGACGCCAAAGGTGGAGACGCCGGCGAAGACCGGTGGGCCGCAGATCATCCATGTGCAGACGGAAGAAGGCGATGGCCCACCCAGGGCGCCAATCGTCATTCGCGACCCATCGACCGTCGGCCAGAACCTGAAGATCGCGCATATTCCCGACAAGGCGCTGATCGAAGCCAGCGAAACCGGACCCTTGCCGATGCGCTCCGCCGATGGCCGGCGGCCGTTCGACGTCTATGCGCGGCCCTGGTCCGGTGCCCGCGGTGCCCGCGTGGCGATCGTCATTGGCGGACTTGCCGTGTCGCAGACCGGCACCCAGGCGGCCATTGCCAAATTGCCGCCGGAAGTGACGCTGGCGTTCGCGCCGCAGGGCAACAGCATTGGCCGCTGGATGCAGGCGGCCAGGCAGAGCGGACATGAGATCGTCATGCAGGTGCCGCTCGAACCGTTCGATTATCCCAACGTCAATCCCGGCCGTAACACGCTGACGGTGGCGGCCAGTGCCGAAGAGAACCTGAAAAGCCTGCACTGGGCGCTGTCGCGGACGACGAACTATACCGGTGTGATGAACTATATGGGCGCGCGGTTTTCCGCCGATACGGCGGCGATGGAGCCGTTCATGGCCGAACTCGGCAAAAGGGGCCTCGCCTATATCGACGACGGCTCATCGGCGCGCAGCCTGGCACCTGACCTGGCGCTGAAGGACGGCGTGCCCTTCGTCGCCGGCGACATGGCGATCGACGCGGTGCAGGATCGCGGCGCCATCCTGAAGAAACTGGACAGTCTGGAGGCGACCGCGCGCGCCAAGGGCACTGCCGTCGGCATCGGCTCGGCTTTCGACCTGACCGTCGACACGGTGTCGTCATGGGTGGCCGAGGCCAAGAAACGCGGCATCGAGATCGTGCCGATTTCAGCGGTGGCCATAGACCCGCAAAAAGGCTAACAGCCATCCTGGTACCTCTGCTCCGGCGGGCATCTGGCGGTGTTTTCCGTGCTTCCGCTCCTCGAAACCACTCGCCGCCCGCCTTGCCGGAGCGAATTCTCAAGACGGCTGGAACGCATTGCTCATGGCCAAAACGATCGATCGCGAAACGTTGCCCTACCGCCCCTGCGTCGGGCTGATGATCCTCAATGGCGAGGGCCTGGTCTGGGTCGGACATCGCATCGCCGAACCCGACAGCGAATTCGCCGGCACCACGCAGCTTTGGCAGATGCCGCAGGGCGGCATCGACAAGGGTGAGGAGCCGCTGCAGGCGGCGGAGCGAGAGCTCTATGAAGAGACCGGCATGCGCAGCGTCTCGCTGCTTGCCGAAGCGCCGGACTGGATCAACTATGATCTGCCGGACCACCTCGTCGGCATCGCCTTCAAGGGGCGCTATCGCGGCCAGACGCAGAAATGGTTCGCCTTCCGCTTCCACGGCGATACCAGCGAGATCCAGATCAATCCGCCGCCGGGCGGCCACACCGCCGAGTTCGACAAATGGTCGTGGCGGCCGATGCAGGACCTGCCCGATCTGATCGTGCCGTTCAAGCGCAAGGTCTATGAAGACGTGGTAGCGGCGTTCCGGCACCTCGTACCGTAGCAGGATGGGTGCGGGCCGTGGTTCGAACGGCCGCAGTTGCCGCGCCCGCCCCGCGGTCCTATTGATGTTCTATCCGCTAAAAGGAGGGTCGCCATGAACGACGCCCCCACAAGGTTGCTGCCCGATGACGTCACCGCCGTAAGCGAAGCGGCGGCCGGGGCCATCCTGACCATCGATCTTGGCGCGATTCGTGAAAACTACCGGCGGCTGAAGGCAAGGCTGGCAGGCGTGCGCTGTGCCGGCGTGCTCAAGGCCGACGGCTATGGCCTTGGCGCAGCGCAGGTGGCATCGGCATTGACCAGAGAGGGATGCGACATCTTCTTCGTCGCGCTACTGGCCGAAGGCATCGATCTGCGCAAGATGGTCGGGACTGGACCGGACATCTACGTGCTGAACGGGCTGCCGCCGGGCTCCGAGCCGGAAGCGGTGGCGGCCGGCCTGTGCGCGGTCATCAATAGTGGCGCGCAGTTGAAAGCCTGGCGCGCGGCGGCGCATCGCGCCGGCCGCAGGCTGCCGGCCGCCATCCAGGTCGACAGCGGCATGTCGCGGCTTGGCATGGCGCCGGCCGAAGTCGGGACGCTGGCCGGGGATGCCGGCGCTTTCGATGGCATCGACGTCAGATATGTGATGAGCCACCTGGCCTGCGCCGACGAGCCGCGCCATCCAGCCAACGAACAACAGCGGCTGGCCTTCGAACGGCTGCGCGCCATGTTGCCCGCGGCGCCCGGCTCGCTTGCCAATTCGTCCGGCATTTTTCTCGGGCAGGGCTACCATTACGATCTCGCCAGGCCGGGGGCGGCGCTCTACGGCATCAATCCGACGCCCGACGAACCCAATCCGATGCTGCCTGTCGTGCGGCTGCAGGCCAAGGTGGCGCAGACGCGCCGCGTCGAAAAAGGCACCGGCATCGGCTATGGCCATACTTATCACGCGCAAGGTCCGCTGAGCCTTGCGACGATTTCGTTCGGCTATGCGGACGGTTGGCTGCGACGCTCCGCTTCGGCGGCCTGGTTCGAAGGCGCGCGTCTGCCTTTCCTCGGGCGTGTGTCGATGGATTCGATCATTCTCGACATCTCCGCCCTTCAACCCGGCAAACTGCGCGAAGGCGATCTGGTCGAGCTTCTAGGCCCCTCGCAGAGCGTCGACGATGCCGCCGGCCATGCTGGCACCATCGGCTATGAAATCCTGGCCAGTCTCGGCCCGCGCTTTCACCGGCACTATATCGGCGGTTGAGCGGTTTGGCCGCGCTTGACAAGCGGGCGCCTGTCGGCAAGGGTCGGGGCATGAGCTACCTCGCTTATATCAGAACCTTGTTCAGGGTCTGCCCGATCGCGGGATCGTAGCCCCGGCGCGGCCGCCTTTCGGCGTCCGTCCGTACCGGGGCATCCATACATCCACAATCGTCATCAAGCCGTACGGCCCTTCGCGGCTGCCGGCTTTCATCAAGCCGCAATCAGCGCGGCGGCAGGCGCGCATCCGTTCGATGCGCCGATCCATGAGGTTTGCCATGCAACATGCAACGGGACTGCGTCCATCGAGCCGGATTCTGATCAGCAACACCGACCATGACAGGTTGACCGGGCTGGCAAGGGCCCTGCTCGACCGCGCGCCCGAGACGGCCGAAGAGCTGCTCTCGGAAATGGACCGGGCGGTAGTGAAAGACGCGGCGGCGATGCCGGATGGCGTGGTGCGGATGGGTTCGACGGTGACGGTCCGCGGCGAAGGCGGAGACACACAGCGCATCGTGCTGGTCTATCCCGGCGAAGCCGACATTGCCGAAAACCGGATCTCGGTGCTGACGCCGATGGGAACGGCGCTTATCGGTGTCAGCGTCGGGCAGGCGGTGTGCTGGAACGGTCGTGGCGGCCGCAAACTGTCGGTGACCGTGGAGGCCGTCGATATCCCTGCCGGCAGCGGGCGCTGATCGTGGAGGCGGTGATTAGGAACATGAGCTGCCGCCTGACGACGAAGGATTTCGCCGTGCTCGAAGTCATGCTGGAGCGGCGGCGGGCATTCGCGGATCCGATCGTCTGGATGATCGAAGAGAAGCTTGCCAATGCCGGCGTCGTGCCGGTCGATTCGGTCGAACCCGATATCGTGACGCTGAACAGCAGGGTGGTGTTTTGCGTCGATGCCGGCGCGGCCGAGACGCGCACCCTGGTGCAGAACGAGGTGCGCGGGCCGGTCGGCTCCAGCCTGTCGGTGGCGACAAGGCGTGGGCTCTGCATGCTCGGCATGGCGCAGGGCCAGACGGCATCGATCGAGCACCCCGATGGCAGGCGGGAGGCGATCCGGATCAAGACGGTGCTCTACCAGCCGGAAGCCGCGCGGCGGGAAGCCGGGGAGAAAGCCTCGGCTGGCGGATATCGGCCGCATGGATTGACTCTCGTCTACAGCGCCGCAGCCCCGATCCAGCCTCTTGGCGCGGCGGCCGGAATGCGGCAGACAGAGGATGACGACCCCGGTCCCTCGGCGGCGTGAATGGCAACGGCGCGTGGTCTCGAAGATCGGGGACGATTTTCGCCAGCGATCATGTGCAAATCGCAAGTGGGCCGTGTCTATGGACGTCAGACGCGGCATAAGGAGTGAACGATGAAGATCATGGTGCTGGGCGGTGGTGTCATTGGGGTGACCACGGCCTATTATCTCGCCGAGGCCGGCCACGAGGTGACGGTGGTCGACCGGCAGAAAGGCCCGGCACTGGAAACCAGCTTCGCCAACGCCGGCGAGATTTCGCCCGGCTATGCCTCGCCCTGGGCCGGGCCCGGCATTCCGCTCAAGGCGATCAAATGGCTCTTGATGAAGCATGGTCCGCTGGTGGTGCGGCCGGCCTTCGACCCGTACATGTGGACATGGCTGGTCAAGATGCTGCGCAACTGCACCGCCGAGCGTTACGCGATCAACAAATCGCGCATGGTGCCGCTGGCCGAGTACAGCCGCGACACGTTGAAGGCGCTGCGCGAAGCGACCGGCATCAGCTATGACGAGCGGACGCAGGGCACGCTGCAGCTGTTCCGCACGCAAAAACAGCTCGACGGCACATCAGGCGATGTCGAGGTGCTGAAGAAATATGGCGTGCCCTATGAAATCCTCGACCAGGACGGCTGCATCGCGGCGGAGCCGGGGCTCGCCGGCGTGCGCGAGAAGTTCGTGGGCGGGCTGAGGCTGCCGCATGACGAGACCGGCGACTGCAAGATGTTCACCGACAAATTGGCCGAGCTCTGCGTGGCGCGCGGCGTGAAGTTCGAATACGACATGACGATCTGGCGCGTCATCCGCAGCCGCAACCGCATTGCCAACCTCAGCACCAGCAAGGGTTTCAAGACCGCCGATGCCTATGTCATGGCACTGGGCAGTTATTCGGCGGGCTTCATGCGCCGTATGAAGCGGTCGATCCCGGTCTATCCGGTAAAGGGTTATTCGATCACCGTGCCGATCAAGGACGCCGCCGTGGCGCCGGTGTCGACGGTGATGGACGAGACCTACAAGGTGGCGATCACCCGGTTGGGGGACCGTATCCGCGTCGGCGGCACGGCAGAGATTTCCGGCTTTGACCTCAGGCTGCACGAATCGCGGCGGCGCACGCTCGAACATTCGGTCGGCGATCTCTTTCCCGGCGCCGGCGCGATGCGCGAGGCGACGTTCTGGTGCGGGCTGCGGCCGATGACGCCGGACGGGCCGCCACTGATCGGCCGCACCGAGCTTTCCAACCTCTATCTCAACACGGGCCATGGAACGCTCGGCTGGACCATGGCCTGCGGTTCGGCCAAGGTTCTGGCCGACATCATCTCCAGCCGTGTGCCGGATATCGACGTGCGCGCACTGGCGCAGGAGCGTTATCTGAAATAGCCGAGGCGCCGTTCATCGGCATGACCGATCGGGTGTCAAAACGCTTCCTTCACCCACTCCTCGTCGAACAGCAGCCGGTAGGCCCACGGGATGGTCACATTGATGGGGACCGGGTTCGAGTGGGCGAGGTAGTCGTCGTAGATCGGCTTCATCCTGACGTAGAAAGCGGGATCGAGCACCGTCATGCCGTTTTCCGAGTCGTGGAAGAAGCTGCGGTTGTTGAGGTTGACCGAGGAGATGGCGACCAGCCTTTCGTCGATCATCATGATCTTGGAATGCAGCACCACGTCCGACGCCTTGAACTCGCGGATGTTGATGCGGTCGCCATATTGCTCGACGAACAGCTTGTTGAGCGCGGTGAGGAACCTGCCGCCGATATCGCCCTTGAGGTCGATGCGGCCGACAATGTCGATCTTGACGCCGCGGGCGAGCGCCCGGTCGAAGGCGTGGGCGAGGCTCGGCGTCAGATTGAGGTAGGGGTTGACGATCTGGACATGGTGCTGGGCGGCATCGATCAGATCGACGAAATAGTCCTCCAGCGCATGGTCGTCCTCATAGGGCACTGAAATGAAGTGCCGGGCATTGCCGGACGGGCGGCGGCCATCGGCGCGGACCGGGATGGAGAAGGGGCGCGACAGGTTGGTGTCGGCGTCGCGCAACCATATTGTTGACAGATGCGCGGCAAGCGTGTCGACCGTCGCATTTTCGGCGAACTCGATATCGAAGTCGCTCCAGTTCGAATAGTAGTTCAGCGACAGGCCATCGGTCTTGCCGTATTGCTGCAGGTCCGGATAGCGCGACAGGTCGATCGGCTGATGGAACAGGAAGCCGTCGTGGATGTTGCGGCCGCCGATGATGACGCGGGAGCGCGCGGGATCCCGCGCCAGCGTTGCCAGCATCTTGATGTGATGGGTCTTGTGCAGTTGTGAAATCTGCTCGTCGATCGGCGCGCCATGGTCGGCGCGCCAGCGGTATTCCTGCAGCTCGACATTGGGGAATTCGGCCGCCAACCGGTGCAGCATGGCGTCGTCCTTTTCGCGCTCGAGCACGTCGGTGACCATGATGCGCACCTTGGTGCCGAGGGCGGCATGATGGCGGATCAGCCGCTCGATGATGCGGCCGGAAAAGTCGGCCTTGAACTCCAGCGAGGACAAATAGATCAGCTTCAGCCTTGGCGCCTTCGAGAAATCGAGCGGCAGTTCCGGATCGCCCTTGTCGATGGCGGCGTCGGACAGCGGCGCGCCCATCAGCGCCTCGACCTTGGCGTTGAAGCCGTCACGCGACTTGCGCAGCAGGCTGGGCTCGCCGATCGGCAAGGCGCAGGTCTGCGACAGCCAACGGCTGGCATAGAAGGCGCGTTCAAGCGCGTCGAGGCCGGCGCCGTCGGGAACCGGGCAACGCTGGTAACGGCTGTCGAAGGCAGCAAGCCCGGGATCGGCGGTCTCCTCGCGCAGGATGGTGAGCGGAGCGCCGGCCGGGACGAGGCTGGAGCGGATCCTTGCCGTGCATCGGTTCAGGCTGTCGCCCGGAAACAGGCTGGCCGTGTCGTCCTCGCCCGATAGGCGAAAGCGGAATTCCGTACCGGCGGCGATCGTGCGCGAGGCTCCGGCGGCGCGGATCGCCAATGTGCCGTCGCAGGTGCCCTCGATGTCGACCGGTTGCTTGCCGGCTTGGCGCAGCACGATCTCGGTGCTGCGTGCCTGCAGGCCGGAGAATTCGAACGTCTTGGATGCCGAGGGCCGTGCGGCCGCATCGATGTAGAGCGTCTGCCGCGACACCCGCCAGCGTCCGTCGAACTGGCCCCCGCCACTGCCGCCACTGGAGGGCTGGACATGCGCATTGGCGACCGGTCCGGCCAGTTGCTGCAGCGTTGAATAGGTCGCCTGGAAGTCGCGATTGTGGGCATCGCGGCGGTTGCGCCCGAACGGGCCGGTGCCGTTGGCGCGATCGAGGGCATCGAGCTGGTTGTGGGCGAGCAGCGCCAGGAACCGTCTTTGGTAGTCGCTGGCGCCGGCATCTCCGAAGAACTGCGCGGCCGCGATCCGCGGCCCGGACGTGCTGGCCGACAGCGAGGGCCGCGCGCAGGCCTCCTGTCCCGGCAAGAGGTCGCAGGCATTGCGGCCCGCACCAGCGCAGCCGGCAAGGATTGCCAGTGCGAACAGGGCAGGAATGACGGATGCGCGGACGTTCACCCCGTGGCCCCGGGCTTCATGGCGCTCAACTGCGCGGGATCACGGGGCGGCATGAAGCCTTGTGGGAAGATCTTGCAGATAGGAACGGCGAAGGTGGCGATCAGCAGTTCGGCTTCGCCACGCATCTTGCGGGATGCTGTCCTGTCATCGCGTATCGCCCTCGCCGAGGCAACGAGGGCGCCGTCGCAGTCGCAATGATTGTGACGCGCGATGTAGCAGGCGTCATGGATTTGACAGGCGGCATCGAGGCGATCGACCGGCCGCGCGGAAAGATCGCCAGTGCGGGTGCCGGGACCGCAATAGTTGCCGATGACGAAAGGCGAGGGGCGCGCCATGGCGGAGCGGATCGGTTTGGGCAATTCGGCTTCGGGCACCTTGGTCCACGGATTGGCGCATGCGGAGACAAAAAGCAGCGGCAGGATGGCAAGAACGGCTCGCATGTCTATCCGCGCCAGCTTTCTGAAAGATTTCCCCACCCGGCGGCCCGCGCCGTGGCCGGTGGCCGCATGCCTGATGCCACACTGGCCGGTTTTGTGGCAAGGAAAAGGCGGCATTGCTTGCGGCCTGTTGTGTTATTGTGATTTTGGGAGGATCTGCCTGAAGGGCAGAACCCGTAAGGATTTGGGGACCAGCATCTGCATGCGTATCTGCCTTCTCGTCATGACTGTTGGATTTTTGCCCTGGGCTGCGGGGGCCGATGCTGCGGACAAGATGGTCCATGACCGGGCTAACGGATTTTCGCTGACCTTTCCCCAGGAATGGATCAATGAGCCGCCTGCCGACGAGGCGATATTGCTGAGTATAGAATCCAACGATCAGAGTCTTACCTGCATGGTGTCGGCCTCGCTTTACAATCGATCCGGACCCGGCTCGCCGGCCGATCCACGCAAGCTCATCGAGGACTGGTCGATGAACGACTGGAAGTGGATGATAGGTAGATCATACAGCACAGCCGAGTTCAGCAATGATAAGCTTGCAAGGTTTCCGGACGGCTATCCTGTGCGTCTTGCCGATCTGGACTTTACGGTTATCGACAAGGATACCCGCCTCCATGGCCATTCCAGGTTTGCTTTTTCGGTTCGAGGAGCGCGCTACGGTTATGTCAATTGCAGCGTGATGGGCGAGAGCGCCGACCAGGTTGCGCAGATGTGGGCGCCGCTGGCGGACAAGGCTGAGCGTGTGGTGAATTCGTTCGTTCTCGACTCGCCTTGAACGGCACATTGTGTGCTGGTTTTGCGAAATCAGGTAAACAAACCCCGTTCGCGCTCCACCGCCTTGGTGATGAAGCTGGCGACGATCTGGATGCGGCGCAGCGGCCTGACCGATTCGTGATAGACCAGCCAGTAGGCGCGACGGATGGGCGCCACCACATCGACGGCCACCAGTTCCGGCATCGAGCGGGCGACGAAAGTGTGCAGGATGCCGATGCCGGCGCCAGAGCGCACCGCTTCGGCCTGGCCGAGCGCCGAGGAGATGGCGAAGCTGGTGCGCCAGTCGGCGCTGAATTCGGCCGCGTAGTCGAGCGACGGGCTGACGATGAGGTCGGGCACATAGCCGATGAGCGTGTGCCGGCCGAGTTCGGCCGCGGTTTTGGGCAGGCCATTGGCATCGGCGTAGGCACGCGACGCGAACAGGCCGAGCGAATAGTCGACCAGCTTTCCCGCCACCAGCCGGCCTTCGGTCGGCCGCTCGACGGTGATGGCGATGTCGGCTTCGCGGCGTGAAAGCGAAAAGGAGCGCGGCACCGGCACGAGCTGGATCGTCAATTCGCGATGCAGGGCGGTCAGCGCGCCGAGACGCCTGGCCAGGAAGGCGACGCCAAAGCCGTCCGGCGCGCCGATGCGCACCGTGCCCGAGATATCGTCACCCTCGCCCGATATGGCCGAGCGCGCGGCGATCATGTCGCCCTCCATGCGTTCGGCAATGTCGAGGAAGCGCTCGCCGGCCGGCGTCAACTCGCTGCCGGTGGTCAGGCGGCGGAAGAGTTTCGTGCGCAGCGCATCCTCGAGCGCAGCGATGCGGCGCGAGACGGTGGCGTGGTTGAGTTCGAGCCGCTTGGCGGCGCCCAGAATCTGGCCGGCGCGGGCCACGGCAAGGAAGATGCGGACGTCATCCCAGTTCATGGGGGTGGTCCGGATGATAATTGTCAGCGTTGCGTTCTGTGGCGCCCCCCTCTGTCCTGCCGGACATCTCCCCCACTTGGGGGGAGATCAGTCGGCCGCGCCGCTGAGACCTGGCCTGCAATGTCCAAAGTAGGCGAAAGCGGTGATGACAGCCGATCTCCCCCCAAGTGGGGGAGATGTCCGGCAGGACAGAGGGGGGCGCGAAGGGACTCAACCTGACAATTCCAGCGTGACGAACACACCCTCTCATTTGCGAGAATTGATGCTCATCCGTCAATCGTTATCTATTCCGCGCACAACGGTTGCGATCTCCCTCACGTTGCCTTCCGCCGGCCAAAGGCGGACAATGCGGCATTCACAACCTCAGGGAGAGAAATCATGATCGAATACGGTCATTTCATCGGCGGCAAGCGCGTCGCCGGCACCAGCGGTCGCAAGCAGGACGTCATGCAGCCGATGGACGGCTCCGTGCGCGGCACGGTTGCGCTGGCCTCGGCGCAGGAACTGCGCGCCGCGGTCGAGAACGCCAAGGCGGCGCAGCCGAAGTGGGCCGCCACCAACCCGCAGCGCCGCGTGCGCGTGCTGATGAAGTTTCTCGAACTGGTCCAGCGCGACTATGAGGAACTGGCCGACATCCTGGCGCGCGAGCACGGCAAGACCATTGCCGACGCCAAGGGCGACATCCAGCGCGGCCTCGAAGTGGTCGAGGTCTGCATAGGCGCGCCGCATATGATGAAGGGCGAGTTCACCGATGGCGCCGGCCCCGGCATCGACGTCTATTCGATGCGCCAGCCGCTCGGCGTCGTGGCCGGCATCACACCGTTCAACTTCCCGGCGATGATCCCGCTGTGGAAGATCGCGCCGGCCATCGCCTGCGGCAACGCCTTCATCCTGAAGCCCTCCGAGCGCGATCCGGGCGTGCCGATGCGCATTGCCGAACTGTTCATCGAGGCCGGCCTGCCGGCGGGCATCCTCAATGTCGTCAATGGCGACAAGGATGTGGTCGACGCCATCCTTGACGATCCCGACATCAAGGCCATCGGCTTTGTCGGTTCGACGCCGATCGCGCATTACATCTATTCGCGTGGCACCGCGGCCGGCAAGCGCGTGCAGTGCTTCGGCGGCGCCAAGAACCACATGATCATCATGCCCGACGCCGACATGGACCAGACCGTCGATGCGCTGATCGGCGCCGGCTACGGTTCGGCGGGCGAGCGCTGTATGGCGATCTCGGTTGCCGTCCCGGTCGGCAACGACACGGCCAACCGGCTGATGGAAAAGCTGGTGCCGCGCGTCGAAAGCCTGAAGGTCGGCCCATCGACGGATTCTTCCGCCGATTTCGGCCCGCTGGTGACTGCCCAGGCACTGGAGCGCGTCAAGGGCTATGTTGATATTGGCGTCAAGGAAGGCGCCAAGCTTGTCGTCGATGGCCGCGGCTTCAAGATGCAGGGCTACGAGGACGGCTATTACATGGGTGGCTGCCTGTTCGACAATGTCACATCAGACATGCGCATCTACAAGGAAGAAATCTTCGGGCCGGTGCTGTCGGTGGTGCGCGCGCCGCGTTACGAGGATGCGATCAACCTCGCCAACGACCACGAGATGGGCAATGGCGTTGCCATCTTCACCCGCGACGGCGACGCCGCGCGCGACTTTGCAAGCCGTGTCCAGGTCGGCATGGTCGGCGTCAACGTGCCGATCCCGGTGCCGATCGCCTATTACACGTTCGGTGGCTGGAAGGCATCGTCCTTCGGAGATCTCAACCAGCACGGCCCGGATGCGTTCCGCTTCTACACCAAGACAAAGACGGTGACCTCACGTTGGCCGTCCGGCATCAAGGACGGCGCCGAGTTCGTCATCCCGACGATGAACTGACCGGACGATTTCTTGCTTGCGCGTCCTCGCCTTCGGCTGCGGACGCGCGGGCCGGCCTAAGGGACGGTGCCGAGTCGTCATCCCGACGATGATTGATCAAAAGGCCCGGGCGCACCCCGGGCCTTTTGATTCTCACGCCACGCTATATGTCTAAACGCTAATGTGATGGAACAAAGCGGCCGGGCTACGGCTTTTGCTGTATTCCTGCGATGGGCAGGCAATCCGACAGCGCCGGTGTCAACCCGGGGTTCTCGTCTGGCGCAAGGAGGTGTCAGATGAAACGACGTTTTATTGCAACGATATTTTGCACGGCCATGGCAATGTCCGGTGTCGTGCAGGCTGAAGCGGGCGGGCAATGCGCCGCGCGCGCCGACATCGTCAAGGCGCTCGGCGACAATTTCCATGAGAGCCAAGCCGGGCGTGGCCTGATCAACCCAAGCGTGATCCTGGAGGTCTTTGTTTCCGAACAGGGCAGTTGGACCGTACTGGCCTCCGATACCAAGGGCCAGAGTTGCATTCTGTCCGTCGGCGAAGGCTGGGACAGTTCGACAATGAAAGCAGCCCTGCCGGGCGCTTGAGCGAAGTTCTGTGTGTCACTGCCACTATCGCGGCAGGACTCATGCTTGACTGGCGAGCCCTTTCCAGCGCACCGCAAGGCCCACAACTCGTTTGCGGCGGCCACAGCGACGTCGTCGCGGGACTGGCGCGGGCCTTTCAAGAAAAGCAGATTGGCTACGGCGTGGTCGGACAGGCCACCAATGTCGAGGTTTAGGTTTCGGCAAGCGGGTCCTGGACGATGCCGATATCCGACGTGAGGCCGAAGCTGCATCCCCGCGGCTGGCGAGGGCGGGGAGAACAACCTCACCGTGGCCGCGATGGCGCACGGGATCTGAGCCGCCCGATCAACGCGTGGCGGCGACCTCGGCATGGCCGCGCAGCAGCGCCATCAGCCTCTTGGCGTCCTTGGCCGCGGCTTCCTCGTCGCCGTCGAGGATCGAGCGGATCAAGGCAACATGGTGCTCGGCGGATTCCGCCAGCCCGGTATCGGCCTTGTAGCGGAACCAGAAGCGGCGGCTGTGGGTCTGCAAGGGTGCGGCCAGCCGTGCGGCGAACGGATTGTCGGCGGCCAGCGCCAGCGCCTCGTCGAGCGCCTTGTCGGCCTGGATGAAGGCAAGCACATTGCCGGAGATGACCGCCTTCTGCATGGCGAGGGCCGCCTCGTGAAACAGGTCGGCGGCCTCGCGGGTGACGAAGCGGGCAGCCGAGCGGGCAAGCACCACCTCGACGCCGCGCCGGGCGTCGAGCACGCGCAGCCAGTCGCCCGGATGCAGCGGCGCAATGGCGATGCCGGCGCGTGGCCTGACGTCCAGCAGCCCTTCCCAGGCCAGCCGCTGGATCGCCTCGCGCACCGGCGTGCGGCCGAGCGCCAGCTTTTCGATGAGGGCGCCCTCGGTGACAAAGCTCGCCGGCGCCAGTTCCAACGTGACGATCATATGCTCGAGCACGCGGTAGGCCTTGGTCGCCGCCGGCTCGGACGGCATGCCTGCTTCCATGGATATCAATGGCGGCCTCCTGATATATCTAAAATATATCATAACGAATTCCGCATTGACAGCGGCTTTCTCAACAGATATACCTCTGATATATCAGATGGAGAAATGATCATGTGGACCGGAGTTTTCCCTGCCGTCACGACCAAATTCACCGCCGACGATCGCCTTGACCATGCCGAAATGGAACGCTGCTTCAACCTGCAGATCGAGGCCGGCTGCGACGGCATCATCGTCTGCGGTTCGCTCGGCGAAGGGCCGATGCTGTCGCATGACGAAAAGATCGAGGTGCTGAAGACCGCACAGAAAGTCGCGGGCAAAAAGCCGGTGCTGCTGACGGTCAACGAGGCTGGCACCCGCGAGGCGGCCAGCATCGCCAAGCGTGCCGCCAGGGAAGGCGCCAATGGCCTGATGGTGGTGCCGAGCCCGATCTACCACACGAATGCGGAAGAGACGGTCGCGGCCCTGCGTGCCGTCGCCGAGGCCGGCGACCTGCCGGTGATGATCTACTCCAACCGGCTCGCCTACCGTGTCGACGTCACCGTCGACCAGATGGAGGAGCTGGCGTCGGACACGCGCTTCGTGGCCATCAAGGAATCCTCCGACGACATCCGCCGGTCGACCGAGATCATCAACCGCCTGGGCAGGCGTTACGACCTGTTCACCGGCGTCGACAATCTCGCCTTCGAGGCGTTGTCGGTCGGCGCCATCGGCTGGGTGGCCGGCCTGGTCACCGCCTTCCCGCGCGAAACCGTCGCCATCTACCAACTGATGAAGCAGGGCCGCCGCGAGGAGGCGCTCTCCATCTACCGCTGGTTCCGGCCGCTGCTCGACCTCGATGTCTCGACCTATCTGGTGCAGAACATCAAGCTCGCCGAAGTCTTCACCATCCAGACCAACGACCGTGTCCGGATGCCGCGCCAGCCGCTGTCTGGCGAGCGCCGCAAGGCGGTCGAGAAGATCGTCAAGGATGCACTGGCGGTACGGCCGACACTGCCGAAATTTTGAGGGTAAGTTCTTCTTCCTTCTCATGGGGGAAGATGGCGGCAGCCAGATAAGGAGCAGCGCCCCACGTGGCCGGAAATTCCAAGTCGACAGAAGCAGGGCGCCGCCCCTCATCCGCCCTTCGGGCCCCTTCTCCCCGTGAACGGGGAGAAGGGGAGGACATCGCCATCGTCGGCGGCGGCATCATCGGCATCTGCGCGGCCGCCTTCCTTGCCGAGGCGGGGCTGGATGTCACGGTCTTCGACCGCACCGGCATCTGCGAAGAGACCAGTTCCGGCAATGCCGCCGCCTTCGCCTTCTCCGACGTGTTGCCGCTGGCCCACAAGGGCATGATCCGCCAGTTGCCGAAATGGCTGGCCGATCCGCTCGGCCCGCTCAGCATCCCGCCCGCCTACCTGCCGAAACTCCTGCCCTGGCTGTTCCGGTTCTGGCGCGCCGGCGCACCGGCGAAATACGAGGCCAGTCTCGCCACCCAGGCCGGCATGATGAGGCTTGCAGAAGCGGAGTGGATGGGTCTGCTCGATCGTTCCGGCACGCGGCCGATGCTGCGCGAGGATGGTTCGCTGGAACTCTACGAAAGCGAAGCCGAGTTCCGCGCCGCGCTGCCGGGCTGGGCGGCGCGCGAACGCTTCGGCATCGGCTTCCGCCATGTCGACGGCGAGGGGCTGGCGGCTCTGCAGCCGGGACTGTCGCCGCGCTTCGTCAAGGGCACGTTCGTGCCGGGCTGGAAGACGGTCGCCGATCCGAAACTGCTCGGCAAGGCAGTATGGGCCTATGCCGAGGCCAAGGGCGCCCGCTTTGAAACGGCCCGCATCGACCGGATCGCGGCGGATCAGGACGGCGCGGCACTGACGCTGGCCGACGGAACCATCAGGCGCGCCAGGCGGCTCGTTGTCGCCGCCGGCGCCTGGTCACATCTTCTGGCGCGGCAGCTCGGCGATCGCATTCCGCTGGAGACCGAGCGCGGCTACAACACGACATTGCCGAATGGCGCCTTCGACGTGAAGCGGCAGCTGATCTTCTCCGGCCATGGTTTCGTCATCACGCCGCTCGACACGGGCCTGCGCGTGGGCGGTGCCGTCGAACTCGGCGGCATCGAGCGGCCGCCCAACTTCAGTAGGTCGAAAGCGCTTTTGCAGAAGGCGCAGCAATTCCTGCCGGGGCTCGATCCGTCGGGCGGGCGCGAATGGATGGGCTTCCGCCCCTCGCTGCCGGATTCGGTGCCAGTCATCGGCAATGCGCCGGGCGCCCGGTCGGTGGTGTATGCTTTCGGTCACGGTCATCTCGGCCTGACCCAGGCTGCGGCGACCGGACGGTTGATCCGCGAGTTCGTCCTGGGGCAGACTCCGTCCGTTGATCTGGCCCCCTTCAGCCCGCAACGGTTTTGATTTTCGAGGAGCGACATGGCCAAGAAATCCTTCTTCTGTATCGACGGCCACACTTGCGGCAATCCGGTGCGGCTGGTCGCCGGCGGCGGCCCTCTGCTGCAGGGTTCGACAATGATGGAACGGCGCGCGCATTTCCTTGCCGAGTATGACTGGATCCGCACCGGCCTGATGTTCGAGCCGCGCGGCCACGACGTGATGTCCGGGTCGATTCTCTACCCACCGACGCGCGAGGATTGCGACATCGCCATCCTGTTCATCGAAACCTCGGGCTGCCTGCCGATGTGCGGCCACGGCACCATCGGCACGGTCACGATGGCGATCGAGCACGGGCTGATCAAGCCAAGGACGCCAGGTGTGCTAAGGCTCGACACGCCGGCCGGCCTGGTCATCGCCGAATACAAGCAGGTCGGCGAATATGTCGAGGAGGTGCGCATCACCAACGTGCCCTCGTTCCTTTATGCCGAAGGGCTGACGGTCGAATGTCCCGGGCTCGGCGAGATCACCGTCGATGTCGCCTATGGCGGCAATTTCTATGCCATCGTCGAGCCGCAGGCGAATTATCGCGACGTGGCCGACCATTCCGCCGGCGACCTCATTGCCTGGAGCCCGGTGGTGCGGCAGCGGCTGAACGAGAAATATGCCTTCGTGCATCCGGAGAATCCCGGCATCAACAGGCTGTCGCACATGCTGTGGACCGGCAAGCCGACGGTGGAAGGGGCCGACGCCCGCAACGCCGTCTTCTATGGCGACAAGGCGATCGACCGCTCACCTTGCGGCACCGGTACCTCGGCGCGGATGGCGCAGCGCCATGCCAAGGGCAAGCTCAAGGCGGGCGACGCCTTCGTGCATGAATCGATCATCGGTTCGCTGTTCAAGGGCAAGGTCGAAAAGGAGGTCACCGTGGCGGGCAAGCCGGCGATCATCCCCTCGATCGGCGGCTGGGCGCGCATGACCGGACTGAACACGATCTTCATCGACGACCGCGATCCGTTCGCGCATGGGTTCGTGGTCAAATAGGCGATCACGCAACGGAATGCATGAAGGCGCAAGAAGGAATGCCGTCAGCAGCGCAAGGAATCCCTTCATTAACTTATTTTGACGGCGATTTCTTCGAAACGGCGCGCATGATAGGGCTGAATCGTCAAAGACATTGCGTTATGCCAATGATAGGGTCCGCGATAGTCCAGAGGCCGGGTGCAAAAAAACGGGCAGTCGAAATGGCGTGCATTGGAAACGCGCATGGCGATCGAAAAATCACGTTGCAATCCGGGCTCGAAACTTTACGACTAGGGGAAATACGAAAAGGAATGCGTCTGCATGGGCGACATTCCAGGGGAGCCATGTACACATGCAGTACTTTGTCCAGCAGCTTATCAACGGGCTGACGCTGGGATCGATCTATGGGCTGATCGCGATCGGCTACACGATGGTCTACGGCATCATCGGCATGATCAATTTCGCCCATGGCGACATTTTCATGGTGGGCGCCTTCACCGCGCTGATCGTCTTCCTCATCCTCGGCGCGCTGTTCTATTCGGTGCCCGTGGTCATCGCGCTGCTGGTCATGATGATCGTGGCGATGCTGCTCACCAGCCTCTACAATTGGACGATCGAGAAGGTGGCCTACCGGCCGCTGCGCGGGTCGTTCCGGCTGGCCCCGCTGATCACCGCCATCGGCATGTCGATCGCGCTGTCCAATTTCGTCCAGGTCACGCAGGGTCCCCGCAACAAGCCGATCCCGCCGATGGTGTCGAAGGTCTACAACATCGACGGCGTCAGCGTGTCGCTGAAGCAGATCATCATCGTCATCGTCACCGCCCTTTTGCTGGTGTTGTTCTGGTACCTGGTCAACAAGACCTCGCTTGGCCGGGCGCAGCGCGCCTGCGAGCAGGACCGCAAGATGGCGGCATTGCTCGGCATCGATGTCGACCGCACCATCTCCATCACCTTCATCATGGGTGCTGCACTTGCCGCCGTCGCCGGCACGCTGTTCCTGATGTACTATGGCGTGGTGGCCTTCTCCGACGGTTTTGTGCCGGGGGTAAAGGCATTCACGGCGGCGGTGCTTGGCGGCATCGGCTCGCTTCCCGGCGCCGTGCTCGGTGGGCTCCTGATCGGCTTCATCGAGAGCATGTGGTCGGCCTATTTCTCGATCGACTACAAGGACGTCGCGGCGTTCTCGATCCTGGCTATCGTGCTGATCTTCCTGCCTTCCGGCATATTGGGCCGGCCTGAAGTCGAAAAGGTTTGAGACCATGGCCGTGACCGTATCTCGTGAGCGCGACACCGTCGCCAGCCCCATGCAGCGCGCCCTTCGGGAAGCGTTCTATGCCGGCGCCATCGCGCTTGGCCTGTTCGTGCTGTTCATCGGGCTGAAAACCGGTCAGAACATGTCCAATGAACTGGTCCTGACTCAGCGCTGGGGCTTGCTCACCGCCGTGGTGATCGCCACGGCCGTCGGGCGTTTCCTCTATGTCGCCTACGGCCAGCCCTTCATGGCCAACCAGAAGATCGCCGACGTCGCCACCGGTCTGTTACCGGCCAGCGTGGGGTCACGGTTCTTTCAGTTGCCGGCGTTCATCCTGGCTGTCGTCGCGGCCGTGCTGCTGTTCGTGTTGGGCAGCTCTCTCGCCGGATGGGTGGGAGCAGAACCGGCCGGCTATCTCCAATTCCTGCGCGCCCTGGCGGTCATCTATGTGCTGGGTTGCGTGATCTACTACTTCCGCGCCTTCATTCATGCCAACTTCACCAAATTGGGCATCACAGCGTTGGTGCTGTACCCGATCCTCGTGGTCGCGGTGCTGTCGCTGAACGCCTGGTCGATTGCTGGAGGGCTGCAGGGCTCGCTGAAATGGGTCGACAATTTCGGCATCCAGATCCTGATCTATGTGATGCTGGCCTGGGGATTGAACATCGTCGTTGGGCTGGCCGGCCTGCTCGACCTCGGCTACGTCGCTTTTTATGCACTTGGCGCCTATGCCTATGCGCTTCTTGCCACGCATTACGGCCTGTCGTTCTGGATCCTGCTGCCGGCCGCGGGCTGCATGGCCGCCCTTTGGGGGGTGCTGCTCGGCTTCCCCGTGCTGCGCCTGCGCGGCGATTATCTGGCGATCGTGACGCTCGCCTTCGGCGAGATCATCCGGCTGGTGCTGATCAACTGGCGCGAGGTGACCAACGGCTCGGCCGGTATCTCCGGCATTCCCAAGGTTTCCTTCTTCGGCCTGATGACCTTCAATGTGTCGGACCCCAATTACATTGCCAAGGTTCTGCATCTCGCGACCTCGAGCGCCTATTACAAGATTTTCCTCTACTATCTGATCCTGGGCCTGTGCCTGCTTACCGCCTTCGTCACCATCAGGCTGCGCCGTCTGCCGGTCGGTCGTGCTTGGGAAGCCTTGCGTGAGGACGAGATCGCCTGCCGCTCGCTCGGCATCAACACCACCACAACCAAGCTGACCGCCTTCGCCACCGGTGCCATGTTCGGCGGTTTCGCCGGCTCGTTCTTCGCCGCGCGGCAAGGCTTCGTCAGTCCGGAATCCTTCGTCTTCCTGGAATCGGCGATCATCCTGGCCATCGTCGTTCTGGGCGGCATGGGCTCGCTGGTCGGCATCGCGGTTGCCGCGATGGTGATGATCGGCGGCACCGAGGCGTTGCGCGAACTCGACTTCCTCAAGCAGGTCTTCGGGCCTGATTTCACACCGGAACTCTACCGCATGCTTCTGTTCGGCATGGCCATGGTGATCGTCATGCTGTGGAAGCCACGCGGCTTTGTCGGCAGCAGGGAACCGACGGCCTTCCTGAAGGAGCGAAAAGCGGTCTCAGGCTCCTTCACCAAGGAGGGCCACGGCTGATGGATGCGAACACACAAATGAACGCCGCCATCCTGCAGGTCGATCACCTGTCGATGAAGTTCGGCGGCCTGGTCGCCATCGGCGACCTGTCCTTCACCGCCAAGCGCGGCGAGATCACGGCGCTGATCGGCCCCAACGGCGCCGGCAAGACCACCGTGTTCAACTGCATCACCGGCTTCTACAAGCCATCGGAAGGCATGATCACGCTCAACCGTGCCGATGGCTCGAGCTATCTCCTGGAACGATTGCCCAACCACGAGATCCCGGCGCGCGCCAAGGTGGCGCGCACCTTCCAGAACATCCGCCTGTTCTCGGGCATGACGCTGCTGGAAAACCTCCTCGTCGCTCAGCACAACAAGCTGATGAAGGCTTCGGGCTATACGGTGCTTGGCCTGTTCGGTTTCCCGAGCTACCGCCAGGCTTCGGCCGAGTCGATCGAGCTCGCAAGGCATTGGCTGGAGAAAGCAGACCTCGTCGATCGGGCCGACGATCCGGCCGGCGACCTGCCCTATGGTGCGCAGCGGCGCCTCGAGATCGCGCGCGCCATGTGCACCGGTCCGGAGCTTCTGTGCCTCGACGAGCCGGCGGCCGGCCTCAACCCGAAGGAATCGGCCGCCCTCAACGAGCTGCTGATGGACATCAAGAACACCTCAGGGGCCTCGATCCTTTTGATCGAGCATGACATGTCGGTGGTCATGCAGATTTCCGACCATGTCGTGGTTCTGGAATATGGCCGCAAGATCTCCGACGGCAATCCGCAGTCGGTGCGCACCGATCCGCGCGTCATCGCCGCCTATCTCGGCGTCGATGACGAGGAGGTCGAGACCGTGCTGACCGAAGTCGGCGACGAGGACGTCATCGAACAGCTCGATGCCGGTCCCGATGCCGCGCATGGCCCGGGCACCTCGGCGTCGTATCTGGCCGGACCGGTGAGTGACACGGTCAGCCACAGCGAGGGCGAGCGCGTCACCGTGTCGAAAGGCGCCTCGAAGGCTGCGCAGATCGACGCGCGTACCGTGACCGTGGCGAGCAAAGCCGTTGTGGCTAAAGCTGAACGGGCGACAAAGCCGGCTCCGGCCGCCAAGCCGCTCGCGAAAGCGGCAGCAAAGAAGCCGGCCGCCAAGGCACCCACGGCAAAGGCCGAGGGCGTTTCGAACCGTCTCGCTGCTCCGCGTGGCGGCAAGGCCGACAACCTGACCCGCATCAAGGGCATCGGTAAGGTCAACGAGAAGAAGCTCAACGATCACGGCATCTTCCACTTCGACCAGATCGGCGCCTGGAAGAAGGCCGACGTCGAGGCCGCCGAAGCCTATCTCGCCTTTGACGGGCGCATAGAGCGCGAGGAGTGGGTCAAGCAGGCCAGGCTGCTCGGGCAGGGCAAGGACACGGAATTCTCGCGCCGCGTCGATGCGGGCAAGGTGGCGACCAGCCATGCGTCGGCTAAGAGCGCCGGCGCGGCTTCCGGAAAAACAGCCGCCGCCAAGCCTGCGACCGGCAAGCGCGGAGGAGGCAAGTAATGGCCGGTACGACACTGCTCGATATCAAAGGTGTGCAGACCTATTACGGCAACATCCGGGCGCTGAACGGCGTCGACGTCACCGTCAAGCAGGGCGAGATCGTGGCGCTGATCGGCGCCAATGGCGCCGGCAAGTCGACGCTGATGATGACCATCTTCGGGGCTCCACGCGCCCGCACGGGAAGCATCACCTTCGCCGGCACCGACATCACCCAGTTGCCGACGCACGAGATCGCGCGCCTGCGCATCGCCCAGTCGCCGGAAGGACGGCGCATCTTCCCGCGCATGACGGTGATGGAAAACCTGCAGATGGGCGCCAGCCTCGACAACCTCAAGCACTATGCCGAGGACGTCGAGAAGGTGTTCACGTTGTTTCCGCGGCTCAAGGAGCGCATCGCCCAGCGCGGCGGCACGCTGTCGGGCGGCGAGCAGCAGATGCTGTCGATCGGGCGCGCGCTGATGGCGCGGCCGAAGCTGCTTTTGCTCGACGAGCCGTCGCTCGGGCTGGCGCCGCTGATCGTCAAGCAGATCTTCGATGCCATCCGCGAATTGAACCGCACCCAGGGGCTGACGGTGTTCCTGGTCGAGCAGAACGCGTTCGGCGCGCTCAAGCTCGCCAACCGCGGCTATGTCATGGTCAACGGCAATGTGACGATGAGCGGCACCGGCAAGGAACTGCTCGCCAATCCCGAAGTGCGCGCCGCCTATCTCGAAGGCGGCCACCACTGAGTTCAGGAGTCTCCACCATGCAAGGCATTCTCTACGAGGAACCGTCGATCTGGCAGTTCTTCTTCGTCACCTGCCTGCTCGGCGGCTGGGCGGCCTGGATGACGGGCAAGGCCAGCGCCCAGACATGGCGCAGCTTCATCCAGCTGTGCGCCTACCTGCTGGGCCTCGGCATCGGCATCCGCTTCATCCATCACGCGCTGTTCGACGGCACCATGTTCTCGCTGCATTACTATATCGTCGACACCATCGTGCTGATGATACTGGGCTTCATCGGCTATCAATACACACGAACCAACCAGATGGTGACACAATATAATTGGCTCTACGAAAGAGCTTCTATCTTGAGCTGGAAACCGAAAGGTTGAGGTTCATCATTAACGCCGCTTCAGGGATGAATCGGCGTGACAAGTGCCTGAAAATCGGCAAACTATGCTTTCTGCGATAAGGGTGGGCATCGCATGAAAGCTTCATTCACGCCCACTCCGTTAATGGGAGCGTTTCAATGAAAAAGTCACTATTGTCCGCCGTCGCCCTGACCGCGCTGGTCGCGTTCGGCGGCAACGCGTGGGCTGATGTAATGTTCGGCGTCGCCGGTCCGATCACCGGTCCGAACGCGGCCTTCGGCGCGCAGTTGCAGAAGGGCGCAGAGGCCGCTGTCGCCGCGATCAACGCCAAGGGCGGCATCAACGGCGAGCAGATCAAGCTCGAAGTCGGCGACGACGTCTCGGATCCGAAGCAGGGAATCTCGGTCGCCAACAAGTTCGTCGGCGACGGCGTCAAGTTCGTGATCGGTCACTTCAACTCGGGCGTGTCGATCCCGGCCTCGGAAGTCTACGCCGAAAACAATATCGTTGAAATCACGCCGGCCGCGACCAACCCGAAGTTCACCGAGCGCGGTCTGTGGAACGTGTTCCGCACCTGCGGACGCGACGACCAGCAAGGCAGCATCGCCGGCGCCTACATCGCCGCGAATTTCAAGGATGCCAAAGTCGCTATCGTGCACGACAAGACCCCTTACGGCCAGGGCCTCGCCGATGAAACCAAGAAGGCGATGAACGCCGCTGGCGTCAAGGAAGTGATGTATGAAGGCGTCAATGTCGGCGACAAGGACTTCTCGGCGCTCATCGCCAAGATGAAGGAAGCCGGCGTCACCCTGATCTATTGGGGCGGCCTGCACACCGAAGCCGGCCTGATCATCCGCCAGTCCGCGGACCAGGGCCTCAAGGCACCGATGATGTCGGGTGACGGCATCGTGACGGACGAACTCGCCGCGATCGCGGGCGACGCCGTCGCCGGCACGCTCAACACGTTCGGGCCCGACCCACGGCTGATCCCGGCCAACAAGGAACTCGTCGAGAAGTTCCGCGCGCAGGGCTTCGAGCCGGAAGCCTACACGCTCTACGCCTATGCCGCCGTGCAGGTTGTCGCCGAGGCGGCCGCCGCCGCCAAGACCAACGACCCGCAGGCCGTTGCCAAGGCGATGCATGAGAACGGCCCGTTCCCCACGGTTCTGGGCGATCTCGCCTATGATGCCAAGGGCGACCCCAAGCTGCCGGGCTACATCATGTACGAGTGGAAGAAGAAGGACGACGGGAAGTATTCCTGGTTCCCGAAATAAGCCGCTCAGGCAGGTTTGACATCAGTGATGCCCGGCGCTTCGCGCCGGGCATTTTTCTTTGGCGCGTTCCGGCGGCGGATGGCCTTCTTTGCCAGCTCCTCCCAGCCGGGAAAGATCGCATCCAGGATCGAAATTGTCGCCATTGTTCCGTCCGTTCGAACGAATGCGTGCGAGTGTTGGCCGGATAATCCATTTAAATCGGTTTAAATGAGCGTCGATTTTGTTTGCACTGCAGCATTTTCACGCTAATCATTGCGCCGATTTCTCTTCCCTTCCGCTACTGGAGCCCAGTCCTTGGCAATCACGAAGATCCTCGTCGCCAACCGGTCAGAAATCGCCATCCGCGTCTTTCGCGCGGCCAACGAACTGGGCCTCAAAACCGTGGCGATCTGGGCCGAGGAAGACAAATATTCGTTGCACCGCTTCAAGGCCGACGAAAGCTATCAGGTCGGACGCGGCCCACATCTGAACAAGGACATGGGGCCGATCGAAAGTTACCTGTCGATCGAGGAAGTGATCCGCGTCGCCAGGCTTTCGGGCGCCGATGCCATCCATCCGGGCTACGGGCTTCTGTCCGAAAGCCCCGAATTCGCCGAAGCCTGCGCGCAAGCGGGCATCACCTTCATCGGCCCGAAGCCGGACACGATGCGCCGCCTCGGCAACAAGGTCGCGGCGCGTAACCTCGCCATCGAGGTCGGCGTACCGGTGATCCCTGCCACCGATCCGTTGCCGGACGACATGGAGGCGGTCAAGAAACTGGCCAAGGAGATTGGCTATCCCGTGATGCTGAAGGCCTCGTGGGGCGGCGGCGGACGCGGCATGCGCGCTATCCGCTCCGAGGCCGATCTTGCCCGCGAGGTCACGGAGGGCAAGCGCGAGGCGAAGGCCGCCTTCGGCAAGGACGAGGTCTATCTTGAAAAGCTGATCGAGCGCGCGCGCCACGTCGAGGTGCAGGTGCTTGGCGACACCCATGGCAACGTCGTGCACCTGTTCGAGCGCGACTGCTCGATCCAGCGCCGCAACCAGAAAGTGGTCGAGCGGGCGCCGGCGCCATACCTTGAAATGTCGCAGCGGGAGGAGCTCTGCGGACATGCGCTGAAGATCGCGCGCGAGACCAGCTATATCGGCGCCGGCACGGTCGAGTTCCTGCAGGACGCCGATACCGGAAGGTTCTATTTCATCGAGGTCAATCCGCGTATCCAGGTCGAGCATACCGTCACCGAGCAGGTGACCGGCATCGACATCGTCAAAGCCCAAATCCACATTCTTGACGGTTTCGCCATCGGCACGCCTGAATCGGGTGTCCCGGCACAGAGGGATATAAGGCTGAACGGCCATGCCTTGCAGTGCCGCATCACCACCGAGGATCCCGAGCACAATTTCATTCCGGACTACGGCCGCATTACCGCCTATCGCGGCGCCACCGGCTTCGGCATCCGGCTGGATGGCGGCACCGCCTATTCCGGCGCGGTCATCACCCGGTTCTACGATCCGCTGCTGGAGAAGGTGACGGCATGGGCGCCGACGCCGGCCGAGACCATCGCGCGAATGAACCGCGCGCTGCGCGAGTTCCGTATCCGCGGCGTCGCCACCAATCTCACCTTCCTCGAAGCCATCATCAACCACCCGAGCTTCGCCGATAATTCCTATACGACGAAGTTCATCGACACGACGCCGGAGCTGTTCCAGCAGGTCAAGCGCCAGGACCGCGCAACCAAGCTGCTCAATTATCTGGCCGACGTCAGCGTCAATGGCCATCCCGAGACACGCGGCCGGCCGATGCCGAAGGCCGATGCGGCCGCACCCGTCGTGCCCTATCTCAACGGCAACGTGCCCGGCGGCAGCAAGCAGAAGCTCGATGTGCTCGGCCCGGAGAAATTCGCAGTCTGGATGCGCGAGCAGAAGGAAGTGCTGGTCACCGACACGACGATGCGCGACGGCCACCAGTCGCTGCTCGCGACCCGCGTGCGCACGCATGACATTGCCGGCATCGCCGGCACCTATGCGCGCGCCCTGCCGCGGCTTCTGTCGCTCGAATGCTGGGGCGGCGCGACCTTCGATGTCGCCATGCGCTTCCTTACCGAGGACCCGTGGGAGCGGTTGTCGCGAGTGCGCGAGGCAGCCCCCAATCTGTTGCTGCAGATGTTGCTGCGCGGCGCCAACGGCGTCGGCTACACCAATTATCCCGACAATGTCGTGCAGCATTTCGTCAAGCAGGCAGCTGCCGGCGGCATCGACCTGTTCCGCGTCTTCGACTGCCTGAACTGGGTCGAAAACATGCGGGTCGCCATGGACGCTGTCGGCGCCGAGGGCAAGCTGATCGAAGCAGCGATGTGCTACACCGGTGACATTCTCGATCCCGCGCGCGCCAAATACGACCTGAAATATTATGTCGGTCTGGCCAGCGAATTGCAGGCCGCCGGCGCTCATATCATTGCGGTCAAAGACATGGCCGGCCTATTGAAGCCGGCGGCCGCCCGCGTGCTGTTCAAGGCGCTGCGCGAGGCGACCGACCTGCCGATCCATTTCCATACCCACGACACGTCAGGCCTGTCGGCGGCAACCGTGCTGGCAGCGGTGGAGAGCGGCGTCGACGCAATAGATGCGGCGATGGATGCCTTCTCCGGCAATACGTCGCAGCCTTGCCTGGGGTCGATCGTCGAGGCGTTGAAGGGCACCGAGCGCGACCCGGGCCTCGACCCGCAATGGATCCGCAAAATCTCGTTCTACTGGGAAGCGGTGCGCAACCAGTATGCCGCCTTCGAAAGCGACCTGAAAGGGCCGGCTTCGGAAGTCTATTTGCATGAAATGCCGGGCGGGCAATTCACCAATCTCAAGGAGCAGGCGCGCTCGCTCGGGCTGGAGACACGCTGGCACGAGGTGGCGCAGGCCTATCACGACGTCAATCTGATGTTCGGTGACATCGTCAAGGTGACGCCGTCGTCCAAGGTGGTCGGCGACATGGCGCTGATGATGGTCAGCCAGGACCTGACCGTCGCCGATGTCGAGAACCCGGCCAGGGACATCGCCTTCCCGGACTCGGTTGTCTCGATGCTGCGTGGCGATCTTGGCCAGTCCCCGGGAGGCTGGCCGCCAGCCTTGCAGAAGAAGGCGCTGAAGGGCGACAAGCCGATCACCGTGCGTCCCGGTTCGCTGTTGAAGCCGGCCAATCTCAAGGCCAGCCGCAAGGAGATCGAGGACAAGCTGGAGCGCAAGCTCTCGGAACACGAATTCGCTTCGTGGCTGATATATCCGAAGGTGTTTTCCGACTTCGTCGCCGCGCAGGAAACCTATGGTCCGGTCAGCGTTCTGCCGACGCCGACCTACTTTTACGGCATGAAGCCGGAAGACGAGATCTTCGTCGACATCGAGAAGGGCAAGACGCTGGTGGTGCGCTGCCTGGCCATCGGCGATGTCGACGAGAAGGGGATGGTCACCGTGTTCTTCGAACTCAACGGCCAACCGCGGCGTGTGAAGGTGCCCGACCGTGCGCATGGCGCTTCCGCGGCCAAGGCGCGCCGCAAGGCAGAGCCCGGCAACGAGGCGCATGTCGGTGCGCCGATGCCGGGGGTGGTCTCCGCACTTTCGGTTGCCGCCGGTCAGGCGGTGAAGGCCGGCGATGTGCTGCTCTCCATCGAGGCGATGAAGATGGAGACGGCGCTGCATGCCGAACGCGACGGCACGGTCGCCGAGGTTCTGGTGAAGGCCGGTGATCAGATCGATGCGAAGGATCTGCTCATAGCTTTCAATTAGCCAGGCATTCTTGGTGTGGATGGCTGTCGGCTTCTGGCGGCAGCCTCACGGCTCGCTCGATAACAGCTTGACCCGCCGGCCCCGGTCGGGCATCGAACCGCTGAAATTCGCCGCGGCACGTTTCCCGAGTCGCGGCGCGGAATCGATTTTTGGAGAAAAACATGGCCGACGATATTACCGAGACCAGCCAGACTGTTGCCGCCGGCCAGCTGCGTGCCTTCATCGAGCGCATCGAGCGGCTCGAGGAAGAAAAGAAGACGATCTCCGATGATATCAAGGAAGTGTTCGCCGAGGCCAAGGGCACCGGCTTCCAGTCCCCCCTAAAGCTTGTCGCCTAGAAACGAATTCAATCACTTAAGTGGACGACATCTTGTCGATCTAGACGACACGCCGACGATCCAGGAAGGATATCCAATGGCAGACGAAGTTACCGAGACCAGCCAGACCGTAGCCGCCGGGCAGCTGCGCGCCATCATTGAACGCATCGAGCGTCTCGAGGAAGAAAAGAAGACCATCGCAGACGACATCAAGGACGTGTACGCGGAAGCGAAGGGGACTGGTTTTGACGTGGCGGCCGTTAGGCAGCTCGTCCGGCTCCGCAAGAAGGATCAGGCCGAGCGCCAGGAAGAGGAAGCGATCCTCGATCTGTATAAGGCCGCGCTCGGAATGGTGTAAGTTCCACTGATCTGTGGAGCGATCTTGTCGCGCACATTCTGTGCGGCGTAGGGTTCTCACAGCTGCTGGTTTGCAGTTCAAGACGCTGGTTGGGCGGAGGCCAGCGTCTGAAGGCGCGAGCCCTATAGAATGATCTTCGGGAACTTGACGTTGAGGGCGCCGGCGAGGGCTGCCGTGTGGCAGCATCTCGCTTTTTCGCAACGGTTTCCTCGGCGGTGAACTGGTCGCGGCGTTACCGTTCCACAGGGTCGGTGGTGCCTGGCAAGATGGGTGGCCACCGCAACCAAGTTCTGGAACCGCCTTGAGCGTCCATCGTGGAGAGATCAATCGGACCTGCAACGGCTGAAAGAGGATTGGCCGTGCCTGGACATCGGGCATCCCTCGAGGGATCGGGGCGGGCGATCACAGCGAAGGTGATGGTGGCGGAGCCGAGGTGCTCGATAGCGTACAATGGACGATGAGCGTCAGCGATTTTGCCTGCCTTCAGTGTCGATCACAACCTCGGCGTCTTGGTGAACCGAGCGATGGGCTGTCCATAGCTACAACAGCTTTTCCCTGCGCAACGCGACGCCTGGGCCGCGCTCCGGAGTTGAAGGAAGAAACTCGACGCCTTCCTTCTCGAAGGCGAGCCGAAGTTTTTCAACTGCATCGAGTGCGATTCCTTTTCCGCCTGACTCAATACGAACGACCGTCCTGCGGCTCACGCCTGCGCGCTCGGCCACTTGCTCCTGGCTGAGGTTCACGAGCGCCCGCGCTGCACGCAGCGCCCGCAGAGTGTCAGAAATTGAATCCATGGACCAGAAAACGGGCCCGCGATTTATTTTGTCAACAATTGTCGCGTGGAGCGACATTGTTGTGGACCTATCATAACGAATCATGCACAAAAAGTGACATTGAGCGATGGAGCTGCGAATCGACTGGACGCGGATCGAATCCTTCGTTCCCTAGGACTTGCAGGTCTGACGGCGTTGGGAAGCAGGATAGGAGAGCCAACCGTGTACTATTTTGGAAACAAGAATGGCGATGTGGACTACGACGGCATCAGACGAGAAATCGAAAGGCTAGAGAAGCTTGTCGTCGACCTCTGGCTGGTGGCCTCGCCGTTCGACTGCCGCCGCCTGTTTAGCGAGAAGACGTTGTCAGACGCTCCGCTTCTGGAGGACTGGCGACAGGCTGTCCGCCCCGTGCCTTGCCTAGTCGGCTTCTCGACCGGGCACCCGCTTCTGCCCGGCTGCGAGCGACCGATCGTGACCTCTGATATCTGGCTTTTCTCCGAAGAGCTGCGCCTCGCCCGATCGACATCGCGTTGGTACCGCCTCGGGAATCCTTTCCGCGACATGTCGAAGGACAACTGAGATGACATGCCCGTCCCAGGAGGGGAGCTCGGTCTCCCATCTCTCCGTTGCCTTTGCTCGCCCCGCAGCGAGCGGCACGCGTGGCGAGCGGGAATCCGGCAGACAAGGATTCAAGCCTTTGCACTGCCCGGCGCAGCTCGAGAGGGAGGGGCGTTCGGGCGGCAGAGATGACTGGGGACGGACATGAAACTCTGGATTTGGTCTGACCTCCATCTCGAGATGCAGAATCCTACCTTTGTGGATAGGGCACCTGAGGCCGATGTCATCGTCTGTGCGGGCGACCTCTGTGTTGCCGACGAACTAGGCGATTACACTCGTTGCCTTATCGAGCGGTACGGACTGCCGATGATCTTCGTGCCTGGCAATCACGAGTTCTACAGCAATCGTGCAGTATGGCCGCCGCGAACGAAACCTTCCGACCATCTTCTGATGAAGGAGGCGGCCGAGGCATCGCAATCCTGGCGGAACCGGCTTTACGTCCTGGACGACGACATCTTGGAACTCGGCGGCGTGCGATTTGTCGGAGGTACTTTGTGGACCGACTTCATGATGGACCTGAAGGACGACGAGCATTTTGTCTGGCGGATGCAGTCTGCGCCTTCGCAGCTCGCCGACTTCTCCAGAATAAGGCTCGGCGAAGGCAGGCGGCTGATGCCCAGCGATATGATTGACTTCCATCGGCTGACGCGCGGATTCATCGAACGCCAGCTGGCGATCCCGTTTGACGGCAAGACGGTGGTCGTCACGCACCACCTTCCGCATCCGGACTGCACGCCCGTCGTCTATCGGGATAGGGAAACCAACTATCTCTTCGCCTGCGGCAGGGGAGCGTTCGATCACATCCTCAGTTCCGATGCGGCGCCTTCCCTCTGGATATGCGGGCACACGCATCATCCCAGCGATATCCAGATCGGCCGGACCCGCATCGTATGCAATCCGATGGGCTACCGGAGCATTCCCTCCGAGCTTCGCAATGGCTTCGTCTGGGATCTCGTGTTCGACACGGAGGCACTCCCATGAAGACGCAACCGCCCGGCAGGCACGCGAACGCCATCAAGAACGACCTCCTCGCGCGAGCGTACCTCGACATCCTGGCCCGCGAGGACGGCGTGCATTCCAAGTCGATGTTGCGTGCGGGTTCCGGCGACCCGTCCGATCCCGTCGAGATGCTTCTCGATGACCTGATGGACACCCCCGCCGAAGGACGAGTCTCCATCAGGCCCGACTTGGCGGCCGTGGCGGTGCTGACCGCGCGCGCAATCGAAACGGAGTCCGGCCTGACACGAATCCTGCGGCGTGGCACGCCGGTCATCAGCATCGCCACCCATACGCCGGACCGGGTCGACGCGGTCCAGAGGGTCATCACTGCTTGCGCTCTTCCCTCGGATCGCATCGTCTCGACCAGCGACCGCCAATTCCGGGTCGGAAGGGACGAGGCGCTTATCATTGCCCGCGACGGGACGGAAAAGGGCCACAAGCCGGACACCGGCAACGAAGCGATCGCGAGTGCCCTTCACGCGCGCTCGACCATCATCGGCATTGCGCCTGAGCCGCGCCGTCAGCTGCCGCGCGACCTGATCCGCTCGGCCGAATACCATCTGATCCTGCCGGAAATCGATGAGAGCGCCTTGTCACTTGTTGTTGAGGCAGTCACAGGCAAGCGTCCGACGCGCTCTGTCGACCTGACCACCGTCCGCCTGCTCGATATCGCCGATCTGGTTCTGGCGCTGAGACCTGACCGCAGCCCAGAAGAGTGCATCTCCAGACTCGAGGAGCTCATTGCACGCAAGGGCGAATTCCATTCCGATGGTCCGGCATTGGAAGAACTAGACGGCTACGGCGAAGCCAAGGATTGGGGGCTCGAACTGGCCGCCGACTTCGCCGACTACAAGGCAGGCCGCATCAGCTGGGACGAGGTCGACAACCGGGGGCTTCTGCTGTCAGGCCCTCCCGGTGTCGGCAAGACCAGCTATGCCCGGGCGCTCGCCAAGTCGGCCCGGGTGCCGCTGGTCGCAACCAGCGTCGCCGATTGGAATTCGGCGAGCTATCTGTCGGGCACGCTGCAGGCCATCAAGGATGTCTTTGCCCGCGCGCGAAAGCTGTCGCCATCGATCCTCTTTATCGATGAGCTCGATGGCATATCCGACCGGGCGCAACTGCGTGGCGACTACGTCGAGTATTGGAGCCAGATCGTCAATCTTTTCCTCGAGCTGTTGCAAGGGATCGACGAGCGGCCAGGTGTGGTCGTCATCGGTGCAACGAACCATCCCGACTCGATCGATCCGGCGGTCAGGCGAGCAGGACGGCTTGATCGTGAGATCGCCATCGAAAAGCCCGACGCAAGGATCCTTGCCAGGATATTCCGTTTTCACCTTGGCGATCAGTTGCCCGATGCCGATCTGATGCCTGCGGCGCTTGCCGCTCGCGGTGCGACCGGAGCCGATGTCGAGGCCTATGTCAGGCGGGCACGCGGCGCTGCGCGGCGCGCTCGCCGCCCGCTAAGGCTTGACGACCTCCTCGCCGAGGTCCGCTCGAAGAGAGAGCCGCCGTCCGAGGAAGACCGCCGCCGCCTTGCCGTCCACGAAGCGGGCCACGCCGTCATCGCCACGGTGCTCGGCGGAATGAAAGTTGCCGGAGTAACGATCGGCGACCGTGACGGAGTCACCGAGATCGTCAGGGTTGACGGCAGCATTTCCCCCGAACGCTGCCATGAGGTGATGATAATGCTGTTGGCCGGCCGCGCCGCGGAGGAACTGGTGATCGGAAGCCCTTCGGGTGGCGCGGGCGGAGTTCCAGGATCCGATTTATCGCGGGCGACAGACCTCGGGAAGGACATGGAACTCCGACTGGGGTTCGGGGAACTTGGCCCCGTCTTCCTGCCGGAAGGAGCACACGACACGCTGACAGTCATACCGGGCCTGCTGGGCAGCGTTCGCAAGCGTCTCGATCGCGCCATGTCGGATGCGACAGAATTGCTGGGAAAGAACCGGGCGGCGCTCGACGAGGTCGCCGACAGGCTGACAGCGTCAGGCTACCTTTCCGCCGCCGAAATCGCCGAACTCGTCGGTGCCGCGAACCGACCGGGCGACGGCGACGATCCCGCGAGGGAACCCGAAGACAAGCTGAGTGCCTCGCGCGGGACCGTGCGGGAACAAATCGAAACCAGTTTGGCCGACCGAACGCCAGCGAAGACGGGAACGGGAGAGCGTAGAACGTGAGGTCCGTTCCGGCGATGCCGGGCAGGAAGCCGGAGAGCGCTTCGCCTAGGCGTGGCGGAGCGAAAGCTTGAAACCGCCTACTCCGTCAGGATTACCTCAAATCCGCAAGCGTGCGTCATCAACCAAGGATTCGATCTCATGAGGATCTGGCTGCTGTCCGACTTGCACCTCGAATACACCGACCTTCGCCAGCCGCTCAAGATTCCCGAGGCCGACGTCTTCGTGGTGGCCGGCGATCTTTGCCGAGCTCCAGCGAACGGTGTCCATTGGCTCGCCAAGCACATCCCGCAAGATATGCCCTGCGTATACGTCGCTGGAAACCATGAGCACTATCGGGGCTCAATCAAGGAGGGACTTGAGGACGGGCGAGCCGCGGCGGCCCAGTTCGCAAATATTCATTTTCTCGAGAACGACTCGGTCATCATCCAAGGTGTCCGCTTCATCGGGTCCACTCTTTGGACAGACTACCGTATCGAAGGCTCTCCGGAATTAGCTATGCATTACGCGCGCGAACGCATGAATGACCATCGCCAGATTGCGGAGCAGCGAAATCCGTGGAAACGTTTCCTTCCTCAGACCGCTTACCGGACGCACCAGGATTCAAGGCGCTTTGTCGAAAGCGCCCTGAAATCCGATCCCATTACCACCGTAGTTGTCACACACCACTTGCCACATCGGGGTTCCATTCCGGCTCGGTTCGCAGGCGACCTGCTCAACGCGGCCTACGCATCGGATCTGTCCTCCATCATCGAGCAGCGCCAGCCAACCCTGTGGGTTCATGGGCATACCCATGACAGTTGTGATTATCGCGTCGGAAGCACCCGGATCGTGTGCAATCCGCGGGGATATGACGATGAGAACGGAACGTTCAATCCTCAGCTTGTGGTTCGGATTAGTACTTAGCCTATCAGCATTTGTCTTTCAGTCGGCGGCTCTACCCATCAAACGGCAGCAGGAGCTTTCAACTAGAAGAACCGCTTGGTCCATACTTCAGCTTGACAAGAATCAAATCGTTCGCGCCCGATGCGCCGAATTGATCCCCGACGAGGGTCCAGTGCATGCGTCGGCAGCTCAGGCCGCTGACCCGTGTCGAATATAACCCGGTTGTCCTTGGTCAATTCGTCTTGTTTTCCCTTGTCACTGTCCTTATCAAAAGCCCATGTCTGACGAACTTCTTCATAATATGGTTGAATTGGTGGAGCGCCACTACAGTTCCACCGAGGAGCCGCTGCCCCTTGCCAAGCTGGGCCAGCTTCTTGGTTCGTTGCGCCAGCCGCTGCTTAACGCTTATGGAAGGCTGTCCGACGCTGTCGATGCCGCCGGCGGGGACCGAGTGCAACTGGTCGGCCGTGGCCAGCCGGGCCGAGTGACCGTAGTCACGCCATTGGTCAGAGAGGCAGTGGAGAAGCAGCTGGCAGAAGCGGGATCTGCGGGCAGTTCGTCGTTTGACCGACTTCCTGCTCCTATTAAGATCGCTTTCTGCGTACGCACCAAGCCTGGAGAGCGCGTAGCAGTCCGGACTGCAGCCCCCATGCACTACACTCTGCTCCAGCCAGACGAGGCGGTTCCGTCGGTTTACACCTTGATAGATGCCAAGTATCGCAAGCCAGGGCTGAAACTGGAGACTGCCTCGGTTGCGGAAAAAGCGGATCTATGGCGGGCTTATCTGGACTGGGCAGATGCGGCCGAATTCGATGCCGGATTGCTCGCCTCTAAAAAGCGGTCGGCCAACGCTTTAGAACGGCTCCTTGCCGCTCAGCCCGCTGACATCGTCGACAGGATGAACTTGCCGGCCGACATCGTAGCACTGCTTCTTCGCCACAGTTGACTATGTCGAGAGGAAGGCGGCCGATTGGTGCGGCCACACCCCAGCCATTGGCGATAATCGCCGGACTTCCCGCCCCGAACAACGGAGCGGTTGCCGCAGCGATTTCCCGAGCCTTTCCGAGATGGAAGGTCATCTGTGAGCCTTTCCCGCGCGAGCCAAAGCCGACCTATTCGGACAGAGGAGCGATATTGAATCTCGTGCGGAAAGTGTCTTCATTTGCGGAGGAGAACGGCGGGCTAGTTCCGCCGCGTCCTGGCCAGCTTGTCCTTTTGTTTGTCAGGGATGGTGGCTTTGAGGTCCTCTTGGATACCTTTGGATTGTCCACGTTTGCGGTGCCGCTTGATGTCGCCGACTGGCACTGGCCCAAAGGCAAACATTGGCGCAGCGATCCAGATGCCGTTGGAGAATTGGTGCGAGCAACGCTCAACGACTTCGAGCGCGGTAGGCTGTTGGATTTCCGCCTGAGGATGGAGCGGCAATCCAGCGACGATCCATTGCTGCTGCCGGCGAGGAACTTCCGGATGCCGGACTCAACGAGCCTTTTCCCCCGGCTGCGCGGTGCCCATGCTGAAGGGGCGCTGCTCGACTTGGACGTTGCCGATATCACCATCGACACGTTCACCGGGACAGATCTGCCGACGTTCTTTCGAAAGACAGGCGAAGTGCGCAAGGAGTTCTGTGTCGACAGGCGCGGGCTGGTGTTCGCCACGTCACGTCGTGGACAACACGGACCCGCGCGGGTCATCAATTCAGGAGAGCTCACGGGGCTCGCGGATTTTCGGCAGCTCCTCGAAGGCTGCTATCGCTTCGGCACACCGCTGCGCGAGGGTTTTCAGCACGACGTGCAATGGCGCAAAGACCGGAATCTGGAGAACGAGGTTTTCATGAATATTGACAATGAGGTGGCCGTCACAGGCTCTCATGCCAATATTTTCGCCAATGATAGAGTCAGATGAAAAAGGGCGGACATAGCCGTCCGCCCTTCATAGGATGGGATATCTTCTTCTGCCAGCCGGTCGGTTGTGCAAGACAAACGTGCCACTCCAAATTGGCTTTCACCAACCGGAAAGACAGGCCTAGAATGGCCGTCGGCTCAGGCTTCCAACGAAGCCCTGCGGCGCAAGCCGCGGATTAGGATACTCCCAGAATCATTTCAGCCGCCCACAGCGGTTCTCACACAATATGGGATATCGAACTCTCGCAAGCAACCAAATTCTCGGCATTCGGTAGCAAACGCCACCAATAGGCATCCACGCATTTGAATTAACTGGAAAAATGCAGCAACCAAACGATGTGGCTCGTCGGCTAGAATCTCCAGCCTTATTCGTTCTCGCGATCGGCGTTTAATAGACGACGGAGGGCTCGTTTGAGCAGCATGTTGTCATGAATGAACCCCAGGATGTCGATGATGCCATCTTTCGCGATGCGAAAGATGAGGATGTGTCTGGGATCACCAACCTGACCAGGCGGATCTGGAACGTGTTTGCGACTGTGACGGATGTGATAGATGCCCACTTCTCCAGAAGCGAGACGCTTTCGAAAGATTGTTTTTTGACGGGGATGACCTGCAACGTCATCCATCGCCGCGACGAGGAGAGCGGCATACCGCTCTCTTGCCAGTTCGCCGAAGTTCTGCTCACTCCAGTCCAAGATTTCGTCAATTTGTGCTTCTGCAGGGGTCGAAAGGCGGTATTTAGCCATACTTCGGACCGCTAGCATGGGTCTTGCGGGCAACCGCGCGCGCGTTCAACCGCTCTAGCAATGCCTGAGATGCATCTTTACCATCGACCAGGGTGAAGTCCCCGTTCTCGATAGCGGAAATGCCCTCCGCCGCTATCCTCTCGATTACAGCAAGACTGGCCTTTTCGGCCGCAAGCTCATCCTCGTAACGCCTGAGTGCCTCCCGCACCACTTCGCTCGCATTCTGGTGACGGCCGGAAACGACCTCCCTATCGACAAAGTCACTCAAATGGTTCGTGAGACTGAAATTCCTGCCGCTCATGGCTATCTTCTTTGTGGCTAGAGTATCAAACTTTGATATCTAGCTGCAAATATCAAGACGGTAGCTCTATCTCCCCCTTCCCGATCGACCCCCGCAGGCTTAGGGAAAAGGCCGCCGCGCACCGGCGGCCCGCCTCGTTACGCTTCTTTGATCTTCAGCGACAGGACCCAGGCGGTCTTGTACTGCACGCCGAGCTCGCGGGAGAGGTGCAGCGCGGCCATGCCCTTCACCGCGTTCACGGACATCCAGATCGCCGCCAGCATCTTCCAGAAGCTGAGCTTGTGGAAGGCGAACACGGTGCCGGAGGTGACGGAGAACTCGCGGCGGCAGCCGGAGCACTTGAACGCGCGCCTGCGGAGCGCGTAGCAGTCGAGAATGCCGCAATGCGGGCAGACGGGCTCGCCCCGGGTTTTAGGCCGGCGGAACTGACGAAAGATCGCGTAGGCTTCCTCCTCGTCAATCTGGACGAGCTGCTTGATCGGCATGTCCCGGCATTCCGGGGACATCAGGAAGTGCTGGCCGTCCTGGTATTTCACACCTCCGCGCCTCAGCGTCGTGATCGACGTGGACGAAATCCCAAGGCTCCGGACGTTCCAGAATCTTCGGGGTCAGGCGAGGCGTGGGGGAATTAGAGGCGCGAGTGTTCACTCTCGTTAACCCACGAATAAGAAACCGATCGACTCCGGCGGGCAGATCCGCTAGGGCGCGCCTCATGTTCAGGCGGATACGCATACGGCGCTGATTTCGACGGCCTCCCAAGGCTGCCGCATCGCCACGCGTATCGACGACTGCCAGCCCTGGAGCCTGAACATTCTCTTGGCCTTCAATTCCTCTGGTACCCCCATCTCGCCCCCTGAAATCCTGCTTTCAGAGGTACCAGATCAAGGATTAAACTTCTGGTGGCGGTTGCTACCGAATAGCGCAAATTCTCCCATTCGATCGAAATGTTGGTTAACCGCAAAGTAGGGATCTGATTTCCGCGGAAGCTTCCTTTCGTGGATTCTGCCGCTGCCAGACGCTTAATTTTACCTAGTTTGATAACGAATTTTGATGGATAGCCTTGGTGAATTGAGGCCGCCGATATGGCGAATGCTTTGTCAGCTGCCTGCTTGCTCCTGCCACTCTCGGAACTGTCTGAGCGCCCGCCTGATTTCTGACCGCTTCCCTCCCGGGAGACCTTCTTGCTCGAATGCCGCCTCCAGGGCGTGAGCCTCCGCACCCCGGCACTGAAGGTCCCGGCCGCCGAGAAGCTCGCGGGCTCGCTTGACCCGCCATTTCACGTTAGCCATCATTTGAGGGGACATACCTCTCTTTTTTGCGAGCCACTGACCGAAGTTTCCGGGTACGTCCGGGTAGCTCTCTCCCCGTTCCCTTCGCAGGATTTCCTTTCCGAGCGCCGCGGCCATCGGTGCCGGTACGGCATTCGCGATCATCTGGTCGATGTCCCTGCTCAAGCATCCGCTCCAATCCCAGTCGACAGGAAATCCCTGGATGAGCGACGTGTCCCTCTGCGTGAGGATGTAGGCCGACATCGCGGGAGTGGGGTCGTCCGGATGCGGACACGCGATATAGCTGGAACGCGGCCGCTCGCGGGAAGTCCGGACGATCGAGGGAGCCGGCTCGTCCAGCGAGTAGACACCACGCGCGTCATGGTACGGTCGGAAGTAGAGGCCGGTCACCTCGTTGCTTGGGGAGGAAGTCGCGGAGGCCGCGACCATCTCATAGTTGGAGTCGTTGGGATGAGGTTCATAGGTCGCGGGTTGCGGCCGCCTGGCATTCCGGATCGTAGGGCTCGGACTATCGACCGACCACACACCCCGGCGGCCGGGGGTGCGGGGATGATTATAGACGTGATCGCCGAGGCGATCGTCGAATACAGCTCTCAAGGACATCGGCTCCGGCGCGGCTGCGTGCTGGATCGAACCGAGCAAAAAACCGTCTCGCTCCCCGCGACATCCTACCACGATCAAGCGCTGCCTTTTCTGAGGCACGCCGTATCGAGCTGCGTTCACAACCAGCTGGGTCAGGCCATATCCTGCGTTCTTAAGCATCTCGCGGGCATCGGCCCATGCGCTTGAATTCCGCGCGCGCTGAACGTTCTCCATCATGAACCATGCAGGGGCCGCCGCGCAGACATAGAGCGCGAAGGTTCGGGTGTGGTTCGCGCGTTCGCCTTCGACCCTCGCACCCGCCGGAGAGAAATCTTGGCAAGGCGGCCCGCCGACGATCATGTCTGGCCGGAGCTTGCAAATCTCGGGCGCGATCGAGGCCACGTTTCCGAGGTCCGCGACGACCGCGTGATAACCCAGATTCCGGTTATAGACATCGACCGCACATTGCATGTGGTCGTAAGCCCGTACCAGTTCGAACCCGGCTCGCCGGAGCCCGAGGCCCATGCCTCCAGCTCCGGCATATAGTTCCACTACCCTCAGTCGGCGCTGTCCGATTTCCGGCTCGGCCGACTCCGTTGCCGAGCTCGCGCCGTCGAGCACGGCGGCATCTAAAAACATCACAATTCCAAACCCCATATTCCTGCGGCGGGGTTTGGCGTCGGATGGTTAAGAATTCCTGACTCCGAATCCCGATCGTCGGTGATGTCGGAAATTCGCCCCCGGTCCCTTGCTAGCCGCGGTGCCAGGATTCCCGTCGCGGGTCATCGAACCGGGTAGGGTCGGAGCGGCATAAGGATTTTTTTACGTCGTTCGCCGGTGCTTCCTTAAGTCCTGGCGTCCTACCGCTCCCGATACGGAAACGGACGCAGGCCATGAACGAATTCGACATCGACGACGAAGGACCGGGATACGTCGTCTTCGATATGCCCGTCTCCGTTTACCGGGACGTTTATGCAGGCAAGGCGCGTACCAAGCCCGAAAGGGCGCTGCATCCAATCCTGGCGATCAGGTTCGCAAACGGGGAGGTCGTCGTGCCTGGCGAGACCCTCGCGTGGGTCAGGAACATGATCAAAGCCTACGTTCCGGCCGCCGACATCCGGCGCAAGCTGAATGCCGTGGGAAGGCTCCACGAATTCGCCCAGCTGACGGTCGGCGAGCGATTGGAACTGGACGGCATGGTCGACGACGTGGTCTGGGCGTATCTCCGCGCGAGGGCCGAAAACCCCCTGGACCCGTCGCAGCGGCTGTTCACGCATTGGCAGCCTGTCCGATTGGCATGGGTTCAAACCGAATTCCGCGACCTTCTGGAATTCGCCAAGTCCTGCGAAGGCTACCTCGGCCAGGCTTCCGTCATGGGCTCGGCCTTCAAGACGTCGTCCGACGTTTGGGTGACGATGAAGCGCTCGCCCAAGCCCGACGATTTCCTGGCACATCTCCAAGTGGACCGGGAGCGCTGGAGCCTGATCCTGGGAGACGACATCGTGCCGGCGCCGCCTTCGGCCCTGAGGCGCATAGCCGTTCACGCGAACGTTCCCAAGAACGGCAACGACACCACCCTCTCCCAGGAGGCGATAGACACCCTCATCGACCACGAACGAAATTTTATGTTCAAGGCGCTTTGGATCCTTCTGGCGTATGTCGGCCCCCGGATATCGGAACCCCTGAACATGTGGTTCTGCGACTTCCTGAGTCCGACTGACGCAAGCAGGTTCTTTCGTACGAACCTCGTCGGCCCCGTTCCCATCTTCGCCGACCCTTGGGACTCCAAGTACGTCGGATATTTCGACTCAAGGCGCGCGATCCAAACGCGCACCGATTACCTCGGCAAATACGGACTCAAGCCGCGCCCGGGCAGCCCGGACAGAAGACACAGCCCGGGCTGGAAGGGCATGATGACCTTCAACCCCAAGTGGCTAATCGCTCACGGCGTGTGGACCTGCCGGAAACGCGCGGCGGAGTTCGCGGACCTCCTAGACCAAATCCGGGAATTCCATGCCGAAATAGCCGTCACGAAGGGCTCGCACCCGTACCTGTTCGTTAACGCGAAAAACCGCGAGTTCCTAGGAGAGCCGCTGCAGCTTCCGAACGTCGAGAAGGCGTTTGGGCGCGCGTGCGACCGGGTGGGCATCGACCCGGATACGCCTGGAGCGTCGCTGCACGGAACGCGTCATTACTACAAATGGTACGCCCGACACGAACTCGGGCTCGACGAAGAAATCGTGCAACTCATGCTCAGGCACGTCAGCCTGGCTAGCCAGCGGCAATACGGAAAGAACGCGACGGACATTTACGACGCGATGAACAAAGTCAATGCCCGCACCGCGGATCGCGCCTGAGTCAGAATCATCTCTAGCCGACAATGATAAAGAGGGGACCGAACGATGAATCTCGAATTTCGCAACGATGACAATCTCGCCTGCTCCGACAAGGAGCCAGGCAGCTATTTCAACAGCTCCGACCGAATCGTGCTTCTTCGAATGCCCAATGCCGAAGAGCTGAAACGGCTCTGGGACGAGTTCGATAGGGAACTAAGGTCCGGACTGAAGGACCTTCTAATCAGGCCGTACGGGCACGTGGTCCAGCAGTTTGGCAAGCTGGGTTTCAGCACAGGCAATGCCGCCGACCGTAAGGACCAGCTTTTCGGCATGCTGACGCATAACGGCGAGAAGACCGTCCATTTCAGAAAGCCCGCTCTCTTCAGGGCCGCAGCGGCGCTCGACCTCATTCCCGACCAGAAGCCCAATGGCCAGCCCCGACAGCGCATGAAGCGCGGGGATGGCCATATCCTGGACGAGGTTCTCGCGATGCCGCGCACTGCCCAGAAGGCGATCATCGAAGCGATCGTCGACGACCATCAGAATATCGACGAATGGATGCTCGTTACTCAAGGCAGCGAGATCGGCTGGGAGAATCTTCGAAGCCGCGTTCACGGAGCCACCGACACGGCGGCTTTCCTTGAGGAACTGGCTGCCGATACGGATCGCGCCATGGGAGAGCGGGATAACCGCGTGGTCAGGCATGCCGATCCGAACGAGAAGGTCCGGTTTGCCCCAAGGTGGTTCTCCCAGTTCCTTGCGCAACGCAAGATATGGGTTTGGCCGGCCAGGTACGTGTCGACGATAGTCCACCTGTATCCCGCGAGGTTCATCCCGCTGGTCGCAAGAATGTCGGTCGCGGCCGAGCACCGGGATCTGGCAGATGCCGTTTTCCGCTACCATCAGGGAAAGCGGAACACCGGGTCGGCCGTGTCGCTGCAGGCGTTTGCGACCGCAGCCCTGTGTGGAAACACGTTCGAGACGAGCCGCGGGTCCTTCAACTGGTATCCGATGGCCGCGTTCAAGGAGAAGATTCCGAGCCTGAGCTCGGCCGACTCTCTGTCGTCATCGCTTAACGCAGTCTACAAGATCGCGGTCGAATACTCGGGAGAAAGCGTCAAGAACCGCTCCGAGGCCCATTTCTTCATCAACGGGGCGCGTCTCGCGAAGGTCGGCGTGGACGCTTTCAACTGGACCCTGAACCCGACCCGGTTCAATACGCAGCTGGCGTCCAAGATGCTGGAGCGGCCCGTGACCGTCGTTCCCACGCATGTGAAATTGTGGGCTGCGCAATTGCGGGAGCTGCTGCCCGAGTTCGGCAACAAGGCCGTCACCGTCGTCGAAAACGCCCTCGATCTCTGGCTGATCTTCTTGATGACGCTCGAGCCCGAGGAGGCGCCCAAGGACTTCCAGTCCATCTCCCGCATGGACCACGTTCACGACTTGAGCGGCGAGAACACCTCGACTTTCTGGGACTTTCTGAGCGCGTATTACAAAGGCAAACCCGCCGACCTCCCCAATCGCGCGATCACCAAGATGCGCCATGCCTTCGAGCTCGCCGCGCGGCGGGGCCGCTTCAAGGCGGGGAACCCCTTCGACACGAAGCAGGACCGCATCGGCGGCGGCTACGGGAAGCGGGCTGATGTCACGTCCCGGAAACCGTTGGAACCCGAAGCCTGGGAACTGATCGTCCGGAAAAACCGGGAAGGCGACTATGCCTTTGCGCGCAGCCTCGGACCCACGCGGTGCCACCACACCCTCAGGAACCCGGATACGGGCGAGTACGAGAACGTTTTCTGGCCGGCCGAAGCGATCGTGGTCGATATTTTGCTGAATTCCGGGATGCGCCACAAAAGCGGCAGATGGGTCGACAGCGGAGAAGGCGACGAGAAGGTCCCTGACCGCGAGAACATGACGATGGTCGACAACCCGCATCCGGCGGCGAAGTTGGGCCGCAAGGATTGCTTCCTTCAGCTCGTCGACCTGTCTGGCAAGAAATCCCGTAGAATCATCGGCCAGAGAGTCATCAGCAACAAGACCGGGAAGCCTTACACCATTCCGTGGACCGACGCCGGGATCGTCAACGCATACTACCGGATGCTCGCCCTGCAGACGAAATACAACCCGATCCATGCGCCCGTTAAGGAGATCAAGGACAAGACCCGGGAACTCACCCGCCTCAATCCAGAGCTCTTTCCAGACATCTTTCCGCTGTTTCGCGATCCGGACAACGAACAGAACATGGCGATAAGCGAAAATAAGGTCATGCGGTATTGGAAGGACCTGCTTCACCATTGCCAGGATGATGTCAACCAGCTTCTCGGCTACGAATATCCTCTGATCAGCGGCAACGACCTGATTTTTGACTTGCATTCCTTGCGCGTCACCATGGTGTCGAATTTGCTCGAAGCCGGGGTCAGCCTTGAGGTCGTCCGCGACCTGGTCGGGCACGCTACGGCCATGATGACGTGGTACTACAACGGGTTGCGTAGCGCGAAGCTGAACGTCACCGTGCAGGCCGCCATGGAATCGCGCAGCGCGGCGCACGACAGGCTGGCGGCCAAGGACAAGGATGCCATCGAGGAGTATGCGAACGAAGCCGTCGTTCCGGAATTCGTCGACCATCACGTAGGCATTCGAATGCTTCGGGAATACGGAAAACGCCAGAATCTTTCGCCGTTCGAGATCTTCCTGCACGGCATCTGTCCCGGCGGCTCCTGCTCGACAGGCGGCGAGAAGGGATCGGGCGAGCGGTTCCTCCCGGTCTGGCGCGAACGCGCGTGTTCGGGGTGCCGCTACCGCGTCACCGGGCCGAAGTTCCTGCCGGGTATCCAGAACCGTATCAACAATCTTTTCGCCGAGCTGCGGCTAGCCGAGCTGCGGGCCCGTGAAATCAGCCGGGCGATCGAGGAGAAGGAATTGGAGACGGGCAAGGAAGACCACGCCTTGCGCAGCATTCAGCGTTCGGAAAGCGGCTTCAAGAACAGGCTGAGCGACGAGCTGGGAAAAGAGCTGAGGGTACAGAAGGCAGTGCAGCAAGTCCGTGAGGCGGCATTGGCGGAGGGCGGCTCGGCGGACAACCTGCTGCTTCCTGTCACGCCCGAGTTCGACCCCGCCGCCCTCGGCTACGGTTTGGACCAGGTACATGAGTTCGAGCTGTTCTGGACGCTGGTAAAAGAAACCAGGCTGCTGCCGGCATCGATAGTCGAGACGGCGCAGGGGGTGGAGGCTCATATGAAGAAGCTCATGAAAACGGTGTTGCGCGCAAACAATCTCGCCGAACTTACGGCATCGTTCTCCGATCGCCAAGAGACAGACAGTTATCTTCAGATCGGCGGTGTTTTGCTAGAGCGCTATCCAGACCCGAATGATTTTCAGCGCCTCGTCGATGGAGCGGTGAAGCTCGACGAGGACGCGTTGGAAGACATCCGGAAGGAAGTCCGCGCGGTCATCGCCAGCATGCCGAAGGCCGTCCCGCAGATCGAGTTTGCGGCATGACCCAGTCAGCGGAAACCGAGAGCGTAACCGCCGACTCGTTGATGGCGCGGCTGCAGCGGGAAGCGAGGCAGACGGGCGATCCCCGTCCGGTAGCGACGCTGGCCCGCGTTGTCGAGGCATGCGACGACATCCTGTCCGGAGGGGCCGCCCGCCGCGCGAGGGCCGCGAAGGAGGATCCGAAGATGTTCGATCCTGACTTCGTGAAGCTGAACCCACGCGTTATCGGGCTATATATCCGATTCCGCGCCAGGCTGGAGAAAGGTCCGACCGACTGGTCTGGGCCGCACCCCTCGACAATCCGTGGCTGGAAGGAACTGGCTCAGTATGTCCAACTGCGAGCTGCTGAAGCCACTCGGCCGGGCAGGCCGAAAAGGCCTTCACCAAGTTCCCGGAAAACCGACGAGATCATCGACGGCATCGAAAACATGCATGATCGCGCTCAGCTTCGGGAAGCGGTCGCTAGGGGTCGCGAGACGAAGCGGCAGCTGGACATCATGGTCGCCGCGCTGCGGAGGTACCCGGAAATCGATATCGATTCTCTTCAGGAAGGTCGACCATTCGCCACGAAGGTCCAAGGACCACAGGCCCAATCAGCCGTCGGGCCCGATGACGTGAAGCTGATACGGAGGCTGGTGGCTCGGCTGTGCGACAACGACCAGCTCGATGAATTCGACCTGATTTTTCGGAGCGGCCGTGTGAAGAGGGAAGGCGGGCTGGATTTGGTCCTCCCGGAGGAGATAAGCCTTCTGGAGCGGCTGGCCGGCCTGGAAGAGTCGACTGCATAACCTCACAGGCCGAAGCGAAAAGGAGCCCATCCGATCTCCGGCACGTTGTCACGTTGTCCCGATTCGTCGAGGCTAGCGATGGGACTCTCTTCGGAGAAGCGTACAAGCTCGGCGGGGTCGGCACGGCAGGATTCCGACACCGAACTTGGTCAAGGTGAGCCGCGCATCATTGGAATGTACGTGCGGTCCCGCGCCGCTTGGAAAAAGGGCGAGTAAGTAATGGCTAGGTCAGTCGCCGCGACCATTCGTGGCGAGAGGGACTTGATGACATGTCTCAAGCTTCGCGATGCCGAGGCAACCGTCCGGGCAAGCCCAAAAGGCCGACGAAGATTTGAGCCCCGATTGGACGGCGAGCCGCGAAGCCTCGCCTTCGAGTTGCAAGCGGAGGGGTAGGAGGGAGTCCAGTCGCTCCGTCATCGCCGACCAGAGCGTGCTTCGGAAGAGGTATAAAGGCATCGGCATAAAGTTGGCGCGCATGCCCGCGGAAGGGCAGGGCCAAGACCAATTAATCATAACCTGTGCGATAACCGGAGTTCCGGTTATCGCACAGGTCAGCAAACCACTTACGTTGGATGCCTCCGGCGGAACCCTCTCGATCAATCGCTCGCGGCCGTCGCTGCCCTTCCATGAGAATGACACCCGGCCATCCTGTCGTCTTGCCGGAATTGCTTGAATAACCGCCTCTTTTCATCCTCCAGAATTTAGCGTCCAGAGCTTTGCCGAAAAGGCCAGCGCTCTTGAGCCATCGAGCCGATTTCGTCTCGCCGCGACAGGCCGTGAACTTCAAGCAAACGATTGCCTGCAGCCAAGGCCTGAATTGCGTTCATTAATCTCAATACCAGATTGCTCTCGATAATCGTCGTCCGCGTTTTGACGCAGTGGTGTCAAAGCGTGCGCGATCTCGAGCACTCTGGAGCGCCGACTGGCCCAAAGGAATTGCATTAGCCACGGTATCTGCCCAAGAAGGTCGCGAGAGCGGACGAACAAGGGTGCCCATACGGGTCGAGCAGCCGGTTCGGAATCTTGGGTAGAATTCCGGGCTTCGATAGCGGAACGACCTCGCCTAACGCCAAGAGACGGCAGTTGCCGTAAGTGGCGCCTTCTTCGGGCAATCCTCGGTCAATAATTTCTGCGGAGCATCCCTCCGCTTGCAACGCGATGGCGGAACAAGCACCTATGATGCCGCCACCGACGACCGTAACGTTCGCCACGTCGATACCCCATTGGATCTACCTGTCGGACTTCTGGCCTTCTGAGAAGATGCCGCCGACGGCCCAGTTCTTGCGCTCGACATTCATAAACACGACTTGGATGTCATCTCGGGTGCATCTGGCGATTCGCGCGAGTTCGCGCGTGAACACCTCGGCAACTTCCTTTTTTTGGTTCTGGCTGCGACCGGCGAGCCAATCCACACGGATGACGGGCATTTGCTTCTCCTGAAACGCTGGCAGTCTGCGGAGGACCGCGCTCGTGCTTAGATACCGATCGCCTGATAAGCATCGGCGATTTTTCTGATTGCTATGACATAGGCTGCGGTGCGGAAGGTTTTGATTTCCGGTGATGAACGCCTCAGCTCGGCAATGTTCTGGTAGGCATTTCGCATCACATCCTCCAGCCCTGACCTGACCAGATCGATTTCCGCACCCCCCTCAAGAAATTCATCACGGATGTCGCTCGGGAATGCGCGCTCCGTCATTGCCTCGAGAGCGTGTGTGATATGAAGGTTTCTCCGCTCGCGGCGCCGGCGCTCCATCAGTCCGAAGGGGATGTGCGTGATGTTCTTGACCCATTCAAAGTAGCTGACGACGACACCACCGGCATTGACGAAGAGGTCAGGTAATACGACCACACCGCGGTCCACCAGTTGCTGTTCGGCCTCGAAGCTGACGGGACCGTTTGCGCCTTCGGCGATCAACTTCGCTCGAATTCGGTCGGCGTTGTGAAGGGTGATCGCGTTCTCCATGGCCGCCGGGATGAGGATATCGCAGGGCAGTTCCAAACCTCCCGCGCTATTTGCAAGGCTGTTAGCGCCGGGAAACCCAAGGATGCTCCCGTGTTCGCGGTGATAGCGCTTGAGTTCTTCGACGGGCAATCCATCGGAATTCGTAACATACCCGTCGCGCTCGACGACCGCGATGATCTTGGCACAGTCGTCTTCACTCAAGAACTTGGCAGCGTGGTAACCAACATTGCCAAATCCCTGGATGACGACAGACATTGTCCGCAAATCCCTGCGCCCACCGATGCCATTTTCTGCCGTGTCGCGCAGGTAACTTTGAATTGCGTACTGAACACCCCGGCCTGTAGCTTCGGTTCTTCCAGCAATGCCTCCGCGAGCAAGCGGTTTGCCGGTTACGCAGGCGTTCGCGTTCATAACATCGGATGGGCCGGTTCGCTTGTACTCATCCGCCATCCAAGCCATCTCCCGTTCACCCGTGCCCATGTCGGGCGCTGGGACATTCCGCCCCGGGCAGATGAGATTTCGTTTGGCCAGTTCCTGGGTAAAGCGGCGCGTGATGCGCTCAAGCTCGTTGGCATCCCACTCGGTGGGATCAATTTTGAGAGCGCCTTTCGATCCCCCGAACGGTACATCAACAACCGCGCACTTCAGACTCATGAGCGCAGCAAGCGCCTCGACCTCCTCTTGGTCGGAAAGAATCGAGTATCGAATTCCTCCCTTCGCTGGCTCGATATGTTCACTATGCACCGAACGCCAACCCGTGAAGCTGAACATTCTCCCTCGCAGCCTGACGCCGAAGCGAACCGTGTAAGTGGAGTTGCAAGCTTTAATCCGCTCAGCGAGCCCTTCGGTGAGGGACAAATGCGTCATTGCATAATCGATGTAGGCCTCAACGCTCTGAAGAAATGGGGCATCACTGGGATTGTCTTGAGGGGCACTTACGGTATCCAAATTGCAGTCCTCCACGTTGAGGTCGCGGCATTAAAGTCGGAAGCGACAAGCAGGCTTCCGCTTTGGGTGGTATAGAGCGAGCGGAATCAGTCAGGTTGCCAGCCTCTGGCACCACAGGGAAAGAAGGGGTTGCGGAACGCTTCGCCAAAGTGTTCAGCGCAGTCCCAAACTCGCCGCGAAGTGGCAGTTCGGAATGGAAATTCCGGCTACGCTGCGAACGTCGGTGGTCTGAAGGAGATTGAGCATCTTGCAGGCTGGCAGCGTGCCAGGTACGTTCAGGTTCTGCCTGAGAAGGCTGTCCTTCATCGCTCCCGGTTCATCGCAATAGACGACCACGGCATCGTCTCCCGACGTGGCCGTCGTTTGATCAAGCGAGTGCCGGCTTGTCCCAAAGATTGAGGGACTGCCCAATGCCATTCTTCTTGGCGTTCTCGTACACCTCGAAGCCCCAGCTGATATCGAAGACGGCCATACCGCAAGCGATGAAGATGATCCGGTCCGTGGCGCTTTCGCGGCCAGGCTTCTTTCCGTTGATCACGTCGCCGAGGCCGGTCGAATCCTTGAGGGCAGGCAGCTTGCCGGCATCGATCAGGCGGAAGAACGGGCCGCCGATCACACCGCCGTAATAGGCTTCCTTATTGCCCGAGGCGATGGCATCCTCGACATAGGCCTCCTGAAGCGCCGTATGATCGTAGACGATCTTCGCGGCAGTGAGGAAGGATTCGTCCGTGTTGAACGGGCCGGAGATCAGGATGGTCGCGCCTTCCTTGATCCACTCGTCCTTGAAGTAGAGCGGCTTGAGGCGCGAGGCAGCGACGGTGATGATGTCGACATCGCGGAAGCCCGCCTCGGGCTCGTCGACACCGACGGCCTCGACCTTGTAGGTTTCCGCGACCCAGCGGGCGAGTTGGTTGGCCTTGTCCAGAAACACGTCGAAGCAGACGACCTTCTCGACGGCGCTAAGCTGCGTCATGATGGCGGTGAAGCAGGCCTTGTTGATCGGGCCGCAACCGACGACGGAGACGACCTTCGCGTCCTTGTTGGCGAGATGCTTTGCTGCGACACCCGGCACGGCGCCGGTGCGGGCGGCGCTGAGTAGGTTCGCCGACATCAGCGCAAGCGGCGCGCCGGTGTCCTTGTCGTTCAGCATCATTGTCAGGATCGAGCGCGGCAGGCCATTCTGAGTATTGGCATGGTTCGAGCCGTACCACTTGTTGCCGCAGACATCGAAGCGGCCGCCGAGATAGGCGGGCATGGCGGCGAAACGGCGGTCCGGGCCGGCGACGGGCATGTTCGGGAACTTCGTCTCCTTCGGGAAGACGATGTTGAGGCCGTGGCTGTTGTGGTTGGCGCCGCCCATGAGGTAGTCGCCCTCGCCGAGTAGGCTGAAGGTCTCCTCGCAGATCTCCACGCAGCGCTTCGCGTCGTTGACACCGGCGGCGATCATGTCGGGTTCAGAGAGATAGAGGAAGTCGATTTTCGTGGACATTGATGGGCTCCGTCTGGTGGGGTATGGATCGGGCTGGGGTCTTGTTCGTCAGAATTTCAGGAGAGGCTTGATGTCGTAAAGGCGGCTTCCGACGCTGCGGGCATTGGCGCGCATCAGGAAATTCAGCTTCTCGATGCGCTCGCCCGAGCGAGGCGCCCCGTTCTTCTGGAACGGAACTTGCAGCCCGACGGAGAAGTCCATCACTACGTCGTCCACTACACCGCCGGACCGGCCGGACGGCACCGCGATCATCCCGTGATCGACTGCGTAGCGATAGGCATCCATCGCCTCGGTGATCGTGCCGACCTGATTGGGCTTCAGGATAAAGCCGGCGACAGCTTTGGTCTCGAAGGCTCGCTTCAGGTATTCGAGCCGGGTCACTGTTAGGTCGTCACCAAGAATATTGGTGCGGCCGAGTTCGCGGTTCGCCTTGGCGTAACCTTCCCAATCGTTCTCGTCGAGCAGGTCCTCTATGAAGACGAAATCATATTTTTCCGTCAGGCGCTTCGCGTAGGCGATCAGTTCGTCGCTTTTGACACGCGCGCCCTTAAGGAGATAAGTGCGGCTTTTGGCATCGTAGAACTCGCTCGATGCGCAATCGAGCGCGAAGGCGATGCGTCCGGTGTAGCCGCAGGCATCGATTGCCTTCTGCATGAGGTCGAGAAGGACTTCCGGATCGTCGGAGGGCGCTGCGTAACCGTAGGAGCTGGCGACCTGCGGCTTTTGGCCGAGATGCTTGGTAAGGACATCGGCCAGCTTCTGGAACACCGTGACCGCCATCTCGACAGAGACATCTATGCTGTCGGTTCCGTAAGGAACGATCAGGAACTCGTTGAAGGACTGGACCAAACCGTCGTATTTCCCGCCATTAATGACGTTGAAGCAGGGGACCGGGACGGTTTTGATCTCGCCACCCGCGATGTGTTTGTAGAGCGGAATGCGGCGCGCATCGGCCGCGGCACGGAACGCGGCGATAGAGGCCGAGTAGATTGTATTGCCTCCGAGATTGCGCTTGTCCGGGGTGCCGTCGATTGCGATCATCTTCTCGTCTATGGCGCGCTGGTCGAAGACGTTCATCCCGATGAGCGCCGGGCCAATGACCGTCTCGGCCCTTTCTACCGCTTTGTGGACGCTGAGGCCGGCGTAGGTGGACGAGTCGCCGTCCCGAAGGACGAAAGCCTCATGCATTCCAACCGACGTGCCGGTCGGTGCCGCGCCACGGCCGACAGCACCGCTTTCCGTGCGAATTTCCACCTCCACCGCTGGGCGGCATTTGCAGTCGATGATCTGCTGGGCGAAGACCGAGACGATCCTGTCTTCCATGTTACTGGCCCTCCTTCACGGCTGGTACGTAGAGAATGTTGAGGTCGCACAGGTTGGTGCCGGTGTTGCCGGTGAAGACGGCGGAGCCGATGGCGTCGAGCGCCTCAAAGCAACTGTGCTCGCGCAGCGTCTGGTAAAGATTGATGCCCTTGGCCGCGGCGGACTTCATGCTGGCCGAATCGGTGATGCCACCGGCAACCTTGGCCGTCCCGTCGGTTCCTTCGCTGTCGATCGACAGGAGGCAAGCGCCCTTGGTTTTCGCCGCATTGATCGCGAAGCTGACCGTCATCTCCTGGCCCGGTCCGCCATGCCCGCGGATGACGCTGTTGTCGAGAATCTGCGTCGTGACTTCGCCGGAACTGAGCAGCACACAGGGTGCCTTAACCGGGTTGCCGTAGGTCTGAATTTCGCGCGCCATCGAGGCGAAGAAGGTTCCTGCGTCCTTGCTCTCTCCCTCCAGGAAGGAGGAGACGATGATGGCCGGGATGCCCATCTCCTCGCAGATTTCCTTGGCGTAGATGCAGGAATCTGGCAGGGTGTTGAGCAGGAAATAGGTGTTGTCTGGAAAGGCCTTGGGCGTTTCCTTATCCGGCCCGGCACTCATCAGGTAGCCGACCACGCTCTTCGGCAGGCGATCGGCGATGTCATAATTGATGATGGTGGCGCGCGCGTCGTCCAGCGTCGTCGCGTCGGGGCCGATGGGCGTGCTCTTATAGGCGGAATAGGGGACGGCGATGTCGTCGGTCGCCGGCGAGCCGATGCCGTCGCTGATGCCGAAGCCGATCAGTTCCGCGCCTACGTCCTGAATGCGCTTGGCGAGCATGCCGCCGTTGAGCGCAGAAATATGTCGGCGCACGGCATTGATTTCGTAGATTCCCGCTCCAGATTTCAGCAGTACGTCGGTCGTGTCGATCTCGTCCTGCAGCGAAATGCCGTCGATTGGGTGGGACATCAAAGCGGAACTGCCGCCGCTGATGACTCCGATGAACAAGTCGTCTGGCCTCGCCTGGTCGATGATCTCGATCATCTTCTTCGAGGCGCGGAAACCCTCCTCGTTCGGCAACGGATGGCCCCCGACATAGACCTCAGTCTTGTTGAAACGGTCGGTTTCCTCGTGGATCTTGACGATGGCTATACCGCGCGTCAGACGGTCGCCAAGTACGTGATCCACCGCCATGGCCATGTGGTTGCAGGCCTTGCCCGCGCCGAAGAGGTAGATGTTCCGCTTCTTCGACAGGTCCCAGGATTTCGTGCCGATGCGCATGATATCGCCGTCAAGGCGCATGATGCCGCGGATGCGCTTGTAGCTATCGAGCCGATCAAGGGTTCGGTCTGCGATTTCGAGGACGATCTGACGCGAGTCCGTATCCCCGCAAGAGACGATCTCGTCAGCGTTTCGAATTTTGTTCGCCTTGAGCATTCAGAGGGCTCCTTAGACTTGGAATGAACCTTGAGGGTGACCAAGCGTCCCTCGTTGGGACCTCAGTAGCATCGTGGTGCGACTTATAAGGCGAAAGGCTATTGTCGACAATAGCCAGAAACGAAAAATCTGATATGGTTCTCTTGTTTGCCTCTTTTCTGAACGGTAAATCTCAAAGCCACAGTGTGGACCGACGATGACCCAAATGAAGCTACCGAAAATCGAAAAGATGCCTGCGGACGTTCGAGCACTCGGTGCCTTGAGGTCGCAGATTGTGGATGGGTCTATCCCGCCGGGATCGCGCTTGACCGAGGTCCAGCTTTCCGAGGGCATGGGCCTGTCGCGTGCCACTGTCCGGACGGCACTGCATCAACTCGGCAAGGAAGGCCTGGTCAGCCTCGTTCCCTACACGGGTTGGACTGTGGTGGAACTTACCCATCAGGATGTCTGGGAGCTCTACACCCTTCGAGGCGCTATCGAGCGTCTAGCAGCACAGTTTGCTGCGACCAGTGCAGACATGGAATCGATGTTGCGTATCGAGGGCGCGTTTGAACGCCTGAAGGATACGGTTGGCGAGGATTCAGAAAAAATAGCTGAAGCCGATTTCGGCTTTCACAAGTCAATTGTCGATGCCTCCAGCCATAGCCGGCTGAAACAACAGTATAAGCTGATTGAGCAGCAAATCCGCGTGTTCATTCGTTCAAGCAATCTCCTGATTGAAGACCCTGCGGAGATCATCGCCCAGCACGAACCTATCTGGAACGCAATTCGCCAGCGAAACGCGGATTTTGCCGGTACGTTGGCGGAGCAGCACAATATTACCGAAGGCCAGAAACTAACTGGCTCATTACCAAGCGCTTGATCTTCTAGCGGTTGAATACTCTACTTAGACGCGCAAGCTGGATTCACGCGCTTTGCAATAGCAAGGTGCAATTCGGTAGTGTGTAGCGCTCCCGCCGCGTCCGCTGTCCAAATATCGAGGGCTTCTACTCCCAGAGGGTCTAGGAATAGCACTATCTTCCTCGATAAAGATGGCAGTTCGGTCGAAATCCGGAAAGTAACTGAAACTAGAACGGTCTTCGCGTTGGAGCTTCGTTCCCGCTTCGCCCAACCAAGAAGTCAAAATCAAGACCCTGGTCAGCCTGCAGTACATGCTCAACGAAGAGCCGCTCGTAGCCGCGCTTGTGGTTGATGGGTGCGAAGGATGTTTCCGATCGCCGTTGTTCGAGTTCCTCATCGGTAAGATTGACCGACAACGTTCCCTCTTCGACATCAAGCGAGATAAGATCACCGTCTCTGATCAAAGCCAGGGGGCCGCCGATCGAGGACTCCGGAGCAACGTGAAGAACGACTGTTCCGTATGCAGTTCCACTCATACGACCGTCCGAGATTCTCACCATATCGGTAACGCCCTTTTCGAGGATATGCTTGGGCAACCGAATGTTTCCGAGTTCAGGCATGCCTGGATAACCTCTGGGGCCGATGCCCTTCAGAACAAGCACGCACGTCTCGTCGATATTGAGAGCAGGATCGTCGATCCGCTTGTCGAGATCTTCTACGGATTCGAAAACAACGGCACGCCCCGTATGCTTCATCAGATGCGGACTGGCAGCGGACGGCTTCATCACGGCGCCGTTAGGGGCAATGTTGCCCCGGATGATGCGTAGTGCGTTTTGCGGCTTGATCGGTTTGTCGAAGGGCGCGATGACGTTCTCGTCCAAGCTCTCGAAGCCGATGAGCTCCTCCCTAAGCGTCTTTCCGCTTGCGGTCCTTGCATCCAGATGAAGCCTCTCACCAAGCGATGCCATCATGGCGGGCAATCCACCTGCTGAAAAGAACTCCTCAACCAGGAACTTGCCATTAGGAAGGATGTTGGCAAGTAGCGGGATTGATCGGCTGTTCTCTTCAAAGTCGGCAAGGGTTAAATCAATTTCCAGGCGCCCTGCCAGGGCAAGCAAGTGGATAATGGCGTTCGTGCTGCCGCCGAGCGCAGCGTTTACACGGATTGCATTCTCAAGCGCCGATCGATCAACGATGTTGGAGAACGCAAGATTCTCCCTGACCATCTCGACTATTCGGCGGCCGGACAGTTGTGCGGAGCCCTTTCTACGCCCATCCACGGCGGGAATGGCAGCAGAACCTGTGAGACTGAGGCCGAGCGCTTCTGCGATACAGCCCATCGTCGTTGCCGTCCCCATCGTGTTACAGGCACCGTTGCTGCGCGACATTCCGTACTCCGACGCAAGGAAAGCATCCTTTGTCATGCGGCCTGCCTTGTATTCGCCGTGCATACGGAAAATGTCGGAGCCTGAGCCGACTTGTCGCATCCCAACCCGACCGCTCAGCATGGTTCCCCCATGCACGACGAGGGTGGGAAGATCGACGCTGGCCGCGCCCATCATGTAGGCAGGTGCGGTATTGTCGCAACCCGTAAGCAACACCACTCCGTCGAGCGGGTTTGCACGCAATGTCGCCTCGAGCTCCATGCTCATCATATTGCGGAAAAGCATCCCACTGGGACGCATGATTGAGTCGCCGATCGACATCGTAGAAAAGACGAGCGGAAACCCGCCAGCTTCAAGCACTCCGCGAGAAACCCATTCGGCCAATTCCGTGAGATGCGCGTTGCAAGGGACCAGGTCGGATGCCGAATTCGCAATGCCGATGACGGGCTTGCCTTCGAACATATCTGGCAGCGCTCCGCGCGCCTTGAGGTGGGTACGGTGCTCATATCCAGTGTTATCAATGCGCTTGAACCATGCCTCGCTTCGGAGAGGCCTCTTTTCGGCGGTCATCACATTCTCCATTCGAAGCAGCCCTCCCGCGATTTTCGAGAGCCAGGGTTTGCTTTCGCCGTTAATCCGATCAGTATAGACGAGGCGCTGCCCGATCGCAGCGCCTCGCTAGCATGTGCTACTGCTTGATTTCGCTCGCAAGCTTGTCGATGTATCCGCGTGCAATACGGTCGACTTCGCCGATCGCAGTCTGCTCCTGGATGAAGAAGTTGAGCGATTGGATATCCGAGTAAGACGCATCACGCCGCAGGCCGAACGCGATGCCCTGCTTGGAGATCGCCGGCTCGGGATTGAGCGTTACCCACCGATCCTTTGCCGTCGCGGAAAACAGCGCATTGCTGTCGCTGTCATCGACGAGGATGTCGCCTCGCCGGGACGAGAGCGCCAGACGCGTTGCATCTATATCGGGTAGGCGGAGGAGCGTTGCATTCTTGATCCGGCGCGTAAGCGTTCCGTCGATTGCCGTGCCCGACATGATGATGATCGTTACTCCGGCAACGTCCAAGTCCGCTATAGATTTCGGTGCCGTGGCGAACTTCGGATTTGCCTTGTCGTAGATGCCGGAAACCTCATACTGAACGACGGGTTGACTGAAGGCAATTGCCATAGCCCGCTTGGGGTTCTGGTTCAGAGCGAGCGACAGGTCCCAGCGGTTGGCCTGCAAACCGGCAACGATGTTGTCCCACGTCGTGTCGACTAGCTCGGCCTTCACGCCAAGTACGTCTTCGGCGAATTTCTTGCACAGGTCGACGAATGTACCGCTGTATTCCCCGCTCTGAGGGTCGCGGATGACGTGCGGGGGGGCAACCGCGGCGCCGCATCTGAGTACGCCCCGCTTCTGAATTTCCTGCCAATACCCTTCGGCAGTTTGAGCATGAGCCTGACTTGCTCCGGCCAAAATCGCCGCGCCGAGCATGAGCCCCGTGATCATTTTTGCAAGTTTCATTTCGAATTCTCCCATTGATGTGCAGCTGTTACTTCCATGGATATTCTTGCGCATGCGTCTTTCTCAGTTCTCGTTCCTCTGACGGCTCCCTTCATCTTTTGTTTCCACCGGTTACCTTTCGGAGCTCCGCCTACGGGCAACAATAACCTTTGCATTAACCGCTATTGTCGACAATAGCCATCCGGCTTGTCGTGCAAGTATTTTCGACATGGCGATCACGCCAAGGCTAGGTCACATGCAGAACTTCCTTTGCCGCCGAGCCTTTCCGCCCACACTTCCGTTAGTCTGGCTGGGCAGCGGCGCTGCTATAAGCCGTATAAACAAGCCAACCGGCATCGATCGGCAGAGTAATGCCAGTGATGGCGGATGCGGATGGCGAGCACAGGAAAAGGATAGCATCGGCAACCTCCTTTGGCTCGACGAACCGCCGCAATGCAGACTTAGCAATGACAGCAGAGGGATCGCGTTCGCCTCGTTCAATGCGCTGCTTCATTGCGGGGGTCATTGTATATCCAGGCGCTACCGCGTTTACACGCACCCCTTGCGGACCAAGTTCGGCGGCCATGATCTCGGTGAGCATCTTCAGCGCCGACTTGCTCATGCCGTATGCCGGCTGTGGCGTAGCCTGGAAAGTTGTCAGAGAGCACAGGTTGACGATGGCTCCACCGCCGGTTTGAGCCATTTGTTCACCAAAGGCGCGTGCTGTTAGGAGCGTCCCGCGAAGGTTTACGTCGATGATCCGGTCAAAATCTTCGATTGGCATCTTCGTCACGCGAATAGCGTTCTGCAGGATGCCGCCGGAGTTCACGAGCGCGGAAACAAGTCCATGCTCCGCATATACCTTCTGCTTAAATTGAGATACGGCCTGCTCGTCGGATACATCAAGATGAAGGTAGCTGACGGTCTTAGCGGCTGCGCCTAGTTCCGCGGCGATCGCGTTTCCCCGCTCATCGTTGATGTCGGCGATAACAACCCGCCAACCGGCTGCCGCGAAGCTCCGCACGGTAGCCTCACCGATCCCACTTGCGCCGCCCGTTACGACCGCAAGCGGGGACGTGCTTTGTGCAGTTGCACTTTCCATTGACTTACCTCCATAGAAATCTTCATTCATTTTGCTTCATGTGGACCCAGGTTATTTGCACCCCAGCGGCGCAGCATGATGTCCGCTCACGAAAATCGCGCACATCCTCAAACGGCCATTTTGACCAGCAGGCGACTTTCAGCAGCATTGACAAGACGAGTGAGCGACCAACCGATAACAAAGTAGACGAGAGCAGCGGTTGTCAGAACTTCAACGGGCCTGGCCGTTACGTTCGAAATGTTTTGAGCGGTGTACATAAGTTCGGCAACGCCCACTGCCGAGACCAGCGCGCTTTCCTTGAAGAGGCTCACCAGATTCGACATCAGGTTTGGTATTGCCCGAACTATTGTCTGTGGCGCGACCACATACACCATCTTTGCAAACGGGCTCAAACCAAGTGCCTGACATGCATCGTGCTGATCTTGCCCAATCGACCCGAGAGCAGACCGAAAAGACTCGCTCGTAATCGCCGAAGTATAGAGTGTCAGGGCGATGATGGATGACGTGACCGGGCCGAACTCGACATCGAAGATTATCGGGAAACAAAAGAAAACCCAGAACAAGGTGATCAGTACCGGAGTACCACGAAGCACCTCGACATAGAGGGAGCAAATCCACCGGATTGGCCGAGATTTAGATTTTCGCCCAATACCTATAAGAAATCCGAACAAGACGCTCGCTAAGCCACACACGATCGTAAGTTCGAGCGTGAGGATAAGACCCTTCAGCAAAGCGCCGCTGTACTTTAGCACAATCGAGAAATCTAGACCCTGCATGATCTTACACCTTCTTTATACGTTCCAGCCGATGCTCAAAAAAGGCAGCCAGACGACCGAAGGGGATAGCGACAGCCAGATAGAAGGCCGCGAGGAAGGTGAACGTCTCAATCGGACGGTAAGTCTGGGTAGAAAGTAGCTTCCCCTGGTACATGAGGTCGGCAACGCCAACGAGTGCGACAAGAGAGCTTTGTTGAAAGATGCCGATGGCGTTGGTGATCAAGACCGGCGTCGCGGTTCTTATCGCCTGTGGCAACACTACGTATCGGACGTAGTTCCATCGGCCGAGACCAAGCGCGACACCAGCATCCCTCTGAGCAGCGGGAATAGATTGGATCGCGGCACGGAATGCTTCACCGTTGAACGCCGTTTGGTTCATGCCGAGAATCAAGATGCCCATGAAAATAGGCGACCAGAACACGTCGAAGATCATCGGAATGCAGAAGAAGAACCACACGACCTGGACGAGCACCGGTGTGCATCGAAATAGATCAATGTAGAACCGCGCAATCCACCTTATCGGGGCAATGCGGGAGTTGGATAGCAGAGCCAGAGGAAATCCAGCCGCAAGCCCGATAATGTTTGCCCAAACCGTGAGCTGGAGGGTGATTTTTAATCCCTCTAGAAGCGCAGGCCAGGCATTGAGGACGAAAAAGAAATCGATGTTTTGCATGGCAATGCGTCCGTCTCAGCGATCTGCATGCAGCACGTTGTGAATGAAATCACGCGCCCTAGCGGTTTTCGGGGCATGGAAGAACTCATCCGGTGTCGCGTCATCGGCCACAACACCGCCGTCGCAGAAGACAACGCGAGTTGCGATCTTCTTTGCGAACCACATATCGTGTGTGACGATCATCATCGGCATGCCGCCGTCTGCAAGCTCGGTCACCATACTGATGACTTCATTCACCAATTCCGGATCGAGTGCCGATGTCACTTCATCGAATAGCATCAATTTCGGATCGAGCATCATAGCTCTCGCGATCGCGACGCGCTGTTTCTGTCCGCCGGAAAGTGCGGCTGGATAAGCCTTGGCCTTCGCCTTGAGCCCAAAACGATTCAGCAATTCGAGCGCTCGGCCCTCTGCCTCGTCACGTTTCACGCCGCGTGATCGTATCGGCGACAGAGTGAGATTGCCAAGCACGGTAAGGTGAGGAAAGAGCGTATAGCTCTGAAATACCATTCCGATCTGCTTTTGCATTTCGGCGTTGATGGTCGTCTTTTTTTCGCCGCCGACGATGTAGCTTTTGCCGTCGATTCTGATCTCGCCGCCTTGGACATCTTCAAGCCCCATGACACAGCGGAGGAGCGTACTTTTCCCTCCGCCGCTAGGCCCAATAACCAACAGCCGGTCGGTCTTCTTCATGTCAAGATTGAGGCCAGTGAGTACCTTGATCTGCCCAAATGCATAGCTTTTCTTGAGGTTGCGTACTGAAATGAAGCTCTGTTCTGTCATCAGGATCTCCTGAAGCGAAGCCTGATATTTCAGGCGGTTAAGGATCGACTAGCCCGAGAAGCGCCGTGGGCCGATGCAAGCATTAGACATTCTGATACTCAGAGCGTAAATTTGTCTAAACACCAGCCTGCCAATGATACTTCTGCAACCACTGATCACGAGTGCCGTATTATTTGCGCGGTCCCACCAATGGACCGCAACGCTCGATGGCGATACGCACAGTCTCTTCGGGATCCCGTTCCCACCAGTCCAATTCGGAAAAAAGTTCCAGTTCAAACGGGCCGTCGTAACCGAAGTCGTCTAGCCAGCCACGAATGGTGGCAAAGTCGATCACCCCATCTCCCACCATGCCGCGATCCCGCAGGTTTCGCGTCGGGACGAGCCAGTCGCAATAGTGGAACGTGTGGATGCGGTCCTTTCCAGCGCGCCGAAGCTCTCGCTCAAAAGCCGGATCCCACCAGCAATGATACACGTCGGCAACCAGGCTGGTCGCCTCATCGCCTAATTCGTCGATGAGATCATTGGCGTCCGTGATGAGGTTGAGCGCGCTGCGATCGCCACAATACATAGGATGCAGCGGCTCCAGTCCAAGTTTTACCCCTGATGCCACCGCGTAGGGTGCAAGTTCGGCCAAAGCGTCATGAATGCGCCTGCGTTGGCCGGGCAAGTCCTTGTCGCCCTTGGGAACGCCGCCCACAACCATGACGACACAGGGCGCGCCAATGGCCGCTGCCTGATCAATGATCCGGCGGTTCTCATCAATTTTGGCTCGGTACTCGGTCGGATCCGATTCGCTGACCCATGCACTAGTGCAGAGTGAGGCTACCCACATCTGTGCATCGCGCAGGTGCTTCGCAGTTTGCTCAACGCCGTAGTCGTCGAGGAAATTCCGCCACACCGCGATGCCCTTAATTCCTTGACGGGAATAGCCTTCTATCGCCTGGGGCATAGACCATTTGGGGGTTGTGATCTGATTGATCGCAAAGCGGGTAAGATCGTAATGGGTCACGCGAAAGCCTCCTGTGCGCGTTGTGCGCCAGTCGCAGCTACATCGATGGTGACACCATCTGCCTCAAAGACGACGCGGTGGTGGTCACGGGCATAGCCGGCAGTGATCTTGCCGTTGGAGAGGTCGTCGGCAATCAGATCAAGCGAGCGCTTGAGCGGATCACCGTATCCACCTCCGCCGGCCTGTTCGTGGCGGACCACGACGTTGCGGCCGATGGTGCGGGTGATCTTCGCGGGTAGGCGAACGTTTTCACCTTCCGGATCAAGGATATTGACGCAGGGTGCCGCCGGCTTACCACCGAACAGACCGTAGGGTGCATGATCGTGCCGGTCCGCACGAATCTGCAGGACAGCTTCCTCGGCGAGCAGGCGGTAGGTGCGGATGAGGCCGAGGCCCCCGCGATACTCGCCGGCCCCGCAGGAATCGGGCCGCAGGCTGTATTCGTCCATCATAAGCGGGTAGCGGACTTCCAGCGTTTCAACCGGCAGGTTCGACATGTTCTGCGAAGGGTTAGTGACGCCCTCAATGCCGTCCTTGTTCCAGCGGCCGCCCCAGGCACCATTGATCATATCGACCAGAACGAACGGTTCGCGCGTCTGCTTGTCCCAGCCGCCGAAGGCCAGAACCGTGTTGCCGCCCTCGCCCGCCGCCATGACCTTGCGCGGGGCGATCTGGGCCAGTGCACCCAGAACCGTATCGACGACGCGGTACCCGGTTAGAGCACGCGCAGCGACCGGCGCCGGCATCTGCGGATTGAGGATGGAGCCTTCCGGAGCGGAGATGGTGATGGCGCGATATACGCCTGCATTATTCGGCACCTCCGCGTCGAGCGCGCAGCGAACGGAAAGGTACGTGGCCGACTTGACAAAGGAGAGCGTTGAGTTGATGGCGCCCTTCACCTGCGGCGAGGAGCCGGCGAAGTCGACATTGAGGTGGTCGCCCTCGACGGTCAGCTTTACTTTGATCGGAATAGCATCCGTGGAAAAGCCGTCGCCGTCGATGAAATCTTCGAAGTAATAGTCTCCATCTGGCCAAGAGCGGATTGCCGCGCGAGTGAGTTGCTCACCGTAATTAATAAGATCGTCAAAATAGCTGTCGAGCTCTTCGGCACCATAGCGTTCGATCAGGCGAAGCAATTCACGTTCACCGAGATTGCACGTGGCGAACTGTGCGTCGAGGTCGCCGAGGACTAGTTCGGGCAGGCGCACGTTCTTGGTAATGATGCGCATCAGCGTTTCGTTGACGATGCCCTTGTCGTAGAGCTTCATCGGCGCGATGCGCAGGCCCTCCTGATAGATCTCGGTCGAGTCCGCGGCATTGGAGCCGGGGACGCGGCCGCCGACGTCGCAATGGTGGGCGATGACGACCGAAAAGCCCTGCAGCGAGCCGGCATGGAAGATCGGTCGGATCATGAAGATGTCCGGAAGATGCATACCCCCTTCATAGGGGTCGTTGAATATGATGATGTCGCCGGGCGCGAGATCGTTGGCGTAGCGCGCCATGATCACTTCCATCGCGTCGGGAACCGCGCCGAGGTGAAGAGCGACAGTCTTTGCCTGCGACAGGATGCGGCCGTGCTTGTCGCACAGCGTGACGGAGTAATCGAGCACGTCGCGCACGATTGGCGAGCGGGCGGTGCGCATCACGGCGAACGCCATGTCATCCACGATGGTGTCGAGCGCGTTCTTGATGACGGCGAAGGTGATGGGATCGTTGTGTCTCTGAGCCATGAAACTGTTCCTTCCGAAAGACTCAAGCAAGGGCCGCGACGACGTTACCGAAGGCATCGAGATCAGCGGTCGCGCGCGGCGGAATGACGATGGTCGTGTCCGGACTCTGGATGATCAGCGGTCCCTGCACGCCACCCTGGAAGGTGCTACGCTGGTAGATCGGCGTGTCCACCCAGCCGTCGGTGCGCGAGAAATAGATCTTCCGGGTTTCAGGACCGACATCGGTCCTTTCCGGCGCATGGGGCACAAAGCTGAGCCGGTTGCCGGTATTGCCGCTGGCATTGAGGCGGATGTTGACGATTTCGACGCTGTCGTCCGAGGCATAGCCGTAAATGCCCTTGTAGGCCTCGCGGAAGGCGGCGCGAAGCGACACGCGGTCGCCCTCGGCGACCGTTTCCGGCAGGGCGATCGGTAGTTCGAAGTCCTGCCCCTTGAAGCGCAGGTCCGCTTCGAAGCCGCATTCGACCTGGTCGGCCGAATAGCCTTCTTCCGCCAGCGAGGCGATGGCCTCCGCACGCATGTCCTTCAGCAGGCTTTTAACCTGGTCGATCGGAAGCTGGTCCAGCATGCCGTTCAGGCTGCGCAGGAAGTAGCGTTCCACCTTGGCGGCCAGCATACCCGTCGCTGTGAAGACACCAGGCGATTTCGGAAAGATGACGCGGGAGATGTTGAGCGTGCGGGCGAGGTCGCAGGCGTGTACCGGGCCAGATCCGCCGAAGGCCAGGATCGCGAAGTCGCGGGGATCAACGCCGCGCTCTACTGTGACGGCCTTGATCGTGCGGGCCATGTTGATATTGACCACTTCACGGATACCGAAGGCCGCGTCTTCGATCGACAGACCCAGCCTGTCGGCGAGGTCGCGCTTTATGGCCGCGCGGGCACCTTCAACGTCGAGCTTCATGCTGCCGCCGGCAAGCGCCGAGGGCAGAAAGCCGAGGACGACGTTGGCATCCGTGACCGTCGGCGAGTGGCCGCCAATACCGTAGCAGACCGGGCCCGGGTCGGCACCGGCCGACAGCGGGCCGACATGCATGAGGCCGCCTTCGTCGATGCTTGCGATGGAGCCCGCGCCGCTGCCGACTTCGGCGACGTCGACGGTCGGCACGCGCATCAGGTAGCCGCCGGCCTTGATGAAGCGGCTCGGCGTCGAAATGCCGGCACGGAATTCGTATTCGTTGGCACGCGACAGTTCGCCCTTGTGGATCAGCGAGGCGGAGGCGGTTGTGCCGCCCATGTCGAAGACCACGAGATCCTTCTCACGCATGGCCTCGCCGAGACGGCCAGCGCCGACCACACCGGCGGAGCGGCCGGAGGATATGAAGAAGACCGGCTTTTCCTGCGCCATCTTGGCGCTCGAAAGGCCACCGTTGGAGTTGCTGATCAGAAGGGGCGCCGAGACGCCGATTTCCCGGAGGCCGTTTTCGAGGCGTTCGAAGTAGGCGCGCAGCGACGGTAGGACATAGGCGTTCACGGCCGTTGTGGAGGTTCGCTCGTATTCGCGGATTTCCGGCAAAACCGAAACGGAAGCGGTGACCCACATGTTGGGGAAGTGATTGCGCATCACTTCTAGCGCGCGCGTCTCGTTTTCCGGATTGCGGTAGGAGTTCAGGAAGCAGATAGCGACGGATTCAATGCCCTCGCTTTCGAAGAAGCGGCCGATCTCGATTACTTCCTGCTCGTTGAGCGGCTTGAGGATGCGACCGTCGGCGGTCGAACGCTCGTCGACTTCCAGGCGGTAACGGCGCGCAATGAGCGGCACGGGTTTTTCCCAGCTAAGGTCGAACATGGTTGGCGTGCGGACGCGGCCGATTTCCAAGACGTCGCGGAAACCCTTGGTCGTGATGAGACCCGTCTTGGCGCCGACCTTCTGCAGGAGCGTGTTGGAGCCGACGGTCGTGCCGTGAACGACTTCAGCCACCTTGCTGATTTCAAGTCCGGCAGTCTCCGTGATCTGGCGAATACCAGTCAGGACGGCCTGTTCAGGTTTGGCGGGTGTCGAGGGAATCTTAGTAAAGAAGGTTTCGCCAGCGTCACCGAAAAGCACCAGGTCGGTGAAAGTCCCGCCAATATCAACGCCAATACGTGCGTTGTCCATCGTAATGTCTCCTGCGCATCAGCGCCTTTTATCGGGTCGAGTTCTCCCGCCAGCCGGGTGAGCCGTCTGTGGGCAGTTTGTGAGTGCTGAGTATTTTGGTTAGTGCGAGCAGGCCGACGTGTGTCAGCGGATCTCGAAAGTGTTTCCACCCACGTTCATTGACTCACCCTTTTTTGTTCGTTATAGAACTATTTAGTTTATTAACGAGAGCTAGTCGCTTTCTCGGAAGGAGTCAACCGAATTTTTGTGGAGGACAGGAGTTAGTTCGTTTACGTTGCGATATCAGCAACTTAACTGTCGCACCGATCCCAGTTCCGCGCAGGATCTATCGATTTGCGTGGCGCCTTGGTTTCGGATTAGTTGTTTGATTTGAGGCCCCTGCTCATGGGGCATTCACAAAGTTGATTGGATCGGGGAATGCGTGTCGAGCCCGAAGTGGGAACCAAGAAGAAGAGAATTCGCGATCCGCGCCGGACGCAACAGCACATAATAGAATGCGCTATTGACGAGTTTACCGAGCGCGGATTTGACGGCGCGCGCATTGACGCAATTGCTGAGCAATCTCAAACGAACAAAAGTCTCATCTACAAATACTTCACTAGTAAGGACGAGCTATACATAGCGAGCCTTTCACATACGTATGAGCGGCTTCGCGCATCGCAACGCGAGATCGATCTTGATGAGAACGATCCCGTCAACTCCATGCGCAAACTTGTCGAATCCACATTCAATACGTTTGCCAACAACCCGCAAATCGTGAGAATGATGACTCACGAGAACGTCCAGAATGCACGGTTTTTGAAGCAATCCCTTAGCATTAAGCTTCTGTATACACCGCTTCTTGAGAAGCTAAGCAGCGTCATTATAATTGGTCAACAAAAGGGATTGTTTAGAGAAAATGTTAACTTAAAGCATCTGTACGTATCAATTTCGGCTTTGGGGTACTTCTATTTTTCGAACACGCATACCCTGTCGATTGTCCTAGACGAGAATTTTCAGAGTTCGAAACATATCGCCGACCAACGCGAGCAAGCGGTAGATATGGTGCTCGCGTATCTGCGCCGGTAACGCTATCTCCAGGATGCACCGCGTGTCGGCGAAAATGCGCATTTGCCCTGACGGCAACCGAAGGCGGAGGTGACGCTACGCTATGCATAGAAGCCACACGCCGATCTTTGCGAGTGCCAATCGCCTGTGCCGCTTGCCTGGTGGAGATCAAAATGGATAGTCAAAATGGATAGTGTTGATGGGGATCCTCGATGGTGATCCAGCACTCAATGCCGACATTCACCACCGAAGTTTGCGAGGCACACAACGCCGCTCAATTATTCTGGCACCGCACCCCGTACCGCGTTCGCTCGCGCACTATACGATATGCGGTCGGCTGCATCCGCCGGCAAACGTGCACGCAGCCGCGACTTCAGCCCCTCCACGTCGCTGGCTGACATTGCCGGAACGATTGGCCGTATACTCCCAGTAATTGTGCTTGAACGCCAGAAATCGTCGAAATCGGCGAAGGTCCGTTGCACTGTGATTTCGCGGGTCTCGATAGCCTGAAGGCCTGCGTTGCTCCATAGATCGCGCATGACGTCCATACGTGAGGCGTTGACGCTCGGTGGAAGCGACGGCGTGATGCCCAGAGCGTGAAACTCAACCTGGATCGGATCGAATGGGAAGCCGCCCCCCAACATGTCCCAAGCGTATGTCGCAACCATGCCGCCTGGTCGAACCACTCGTACCATCTCCGCAACGCCTTTGGCTGGATCGGGAACGAAGAAAATCACCAAGGCCATAACTGCGGCATCGAAACGTGCTTTATCGAACGGCAACGCCATGGCATCACCCTGCCGAAACTCTACGCCCGATGCTCCTTTCCGCGCGCGTGCAAACACCAGTTGCGCTTCGGATGGATCAATTCCCTGCACGTCACTTGGCGCTAACCGCTCGACAAGCAGTTCTGTGAATGCGCCGTTGCCGCAACCCACGTCGATCCACTTAAGTCCCGCCGAGGGCGCCAACCAGTCGAGGAACACTTGTCCAGCAAGTCGGCTCCAGACACCCATCCCGCGCTCGTAGGCTGAACCATCATCAAAACGTATGGGCGCTTGGCTCATCGACATTCTCCGCTATATAACGTAGGGGCAGCATCGTCCGGGTTTGATCGGGAAAGCAGCTTGTGCCGATGAGCGCCACCTTTGCACCAATAACCCGGCGCCCTCCCTCAGGCGGTCCTTCTGCCAGACTACTGGGCCGATGCCTATCGTTTCTGTGGCGTTGGCCGGCCCGACGGAGGTGCTCGAATATAGCCCCGTCACTTCCGTTAATGGCCCATAGCGACATTTGCTGCGGTTGCGCAAAGGAGGTTGGTATCGGAGCGAACCGGACTTCGTCGCCGGTTTATCAGTACACGGCCTAGCCATAACCGGAATCTCAGTTAGTCGCTTACCCGCATTTTTGAGCCTTGGGCAACTCTTTAGGATTAGGGCAGCCCCCGATCATCTCATGGCGGATCAACGCTAGGTCATCAACAGTGCACCCATGTCGCAACTTTGCGACTCGCTCTCGCGATTGAGATCCTCAAGGTCAGCGGTATTCGGAGCCAGATCGCATGGCGGCCACCTTCAGAAATGAAGGCGGATGGCGTGTCGACATTCAACGAGCTGTCGTGCCGCCATCGACGCTCAGCATGCTGCCGGTAGCGAAGGTTGCTTCTGCCGCTACGAAGATGATGAACCTTGCGATCTCAGCAGGTCTCGCGAATCTCTTGAGCGGCGTGCCAGAGATGAAGCCTTCGCGAGCCTGCTCGCCGAACCACGTTAGTTCGGAGTCCATCATGGGCGTGTCGACAGGGCCCGGGCAGACGCAATTCACCCGCACCGTGGGGGCAAGCTCAAGTGCAAGGGCCTTGGTGAGGCCACCCAGTCCTGCCTTGGATGCGCAGTAATGGGCATAGCATGCCAGACCTTTGAAAGACAGGTCGGAACCTACGGCAACCATGCTGCCACTGCCTTGCTGCCGCATCCTCAAGCCGCAATCTCTCATGACGTAGAATGCGCCGGACAGATTGATGTCTATGTGCTGCCGCCACAGCTGCGGGGTCAGATTCTCGATCCGCGCCGGCGTGATTATGCCTGCGGCATGGATCACTATATCCAGGCCGCCTAGCTTGGACCACGCGCGGGAAATCGCGATCGAGACGCTCGTTTCCTCAGCGACATCGCATTGTACGCTGAAGGCGCTCTTTCCGAGTCGCGTTGCTATTTCGTCGATGACATCGCCCCGACGAGCGAGGAGAGCCACAACGGCACCTCGCTCGATCAGGGTCTCGGCGGTAGCCTTGCCGATGCCCGAAGACGCGCCCGTGACAAGGGCTCTTTTTCCGGCCAGATTCATCCCTCTTCCCTTCGTGGTCGATCGCCCAAAACGTGTTCGGTTCGGTCAGAGCCGCCGCTGGCATCCCGTAAAGCTCAATTCTCGACTGCGGCCTGAAGCGCGATCTCGATGAGGATCTCGTTTGCAGCCATGTTCGCCTCAACAGTTGCCCGAGCCGGGAGATTGGTTTCAGGTATCCAGTCCTCCCAGGCCGCATTCATCGCGGCGAAATCGCGGGCGATGTTCTTAAGCCAAATCTGGGCGAACAGGATTTTCGCCTTGTCGCTGCCTGCCAAAGCAGCAGGTGGTCAATCCTGGCGAGAAGCTGTTTTGTCTGCCCAGTGATATCCTCGGTTCGATCGCTGGGCACTTGGCCCGTCATGTACACGATTCCATTGTGCCTGAGGACGTGACTGAGCCGCTTGCCGTTCGGCTCGTATCGATGGATTACCATTTGAATTACTCCGCTGGTCGGTTCAGCTGCTGAGGAGCAAGACCTATGCCAACGACGAGCTGAGCGTCTGTGTGACGCGGAATCGCCCGTTCGAGACGTGTATCCGTTGCCGTTCGGCAGAAGGGATTTTCAAAATGCACGGGAAGTGCGCGGGACATTCATTCGCAGCAGAGCTATCAACTGCCGCTGCCAGTGAGTTCAAAGACCTCCGAATGTCTGCTGTGCACGCAACGCGGCTCCTAGCGTCTCGTAGCAGTGGTCAGCCATCTGAGACCGCGCGCGGTATCGTGCGCGCATCAGGAAATAAGGCGATGAGTCGACATCCGCGACTATGCGGCACTCAGCGGCCAATGTTCCTCGGGTAAGGGCAAGAATTGCGTTCGCGGTGATGCAATCGGCGATCGCCACGCTGCTATGCAGGACCGCGTAACATGCCATCGGGAAAAAGCTTCCGAACTCGACTCTTGGCGATCCAATCCTTTCGACGAGCGCCTGCGCCGTTAAATTCTCATGGTAGAGCGAGCAAATCTGAAACCCCGCCAAATCATCAACCGAAAGCTTTGAGCCGACGGCGGGTATCAGCCCTCGAGGATAGACCGCGCAGACGGGTATGTTGAACACTTCCGTATCGAAGAGCGGCGAATTCAGGGGGACTTCTCCTACCCCTTGATCAGTAAGTCCGATGTCGTGTCGCTGGTTCTCCATTTCGGAAACTATTGTGGCAGCCGAGCCGTTCATCACCCTGAACTCTTGTCCCCTTGAGGCCAGCTCGGCAATTGCACTCGGCACGAGATGCGTGACCGCATTGCTCGCCGCGATGATCGAGATCCGCGGGATCGGCAGCGGTTCAAGGCGGTTAAACCGGATGCGAATATCCCTCAGTTGCTGCATTACCGGGCATATCTGTTCGAAAAGGACCTTCGCCTCCGCTCTCGGTGTGATGCGCCCAGCGTGTCTGTCGAACAGTTTCGCCGCCAGTTGGTCCTCAAGCCCGTTAATGGTCATGCTGACCGCAGGCTGTGTGCGCCCAAGATTCTTGGCGGCCTGAGAGATGCTGCCTGTGAGCATCACTTGATAAAAGGCCTCGAGTTGGTGGTACTTCATGGCTGTTGCGTCGGCCGATCTTTGGCATGGGTATAAGTCGCTCTTATAGAGATATCACAACTTTGATTTTGCACTGATAGGTTTTGATAGGCATCCTGCTAGCCAAACGATTGAGCAGGAATCCAAGCCATGCGAGTCACGAATGTCCGTGCCTATCATATCCCCACGGGCGGAGTGCGCCCGGTTCTGGTTGAGATCGAGACCGACGAGGGTATCACCGGATGGGGCGAGGCCGCCGTGGCTTATGGCTTGGGCGCTCGGGCAGCCGTTGGCATGGTGTCAGACTACGCTCCCCGGGTGATCGGCGCAGATCCGCGCTACCCGCGGCACGTCTATCACCATCTTTACGACAATTCGTTCTGGACCAAAGGGGGCGGCGCGATCTCGTTTGCCGCAATCAGCGCGATCGACCAAGCCCTATGGGATATCAAGGGCAAGGCTGCAGGCATGCCAGTGTACGAGTTCTTCGGTGGTTCTTTCGAGCCGAGGGCGCAGGTCTACGCAAACGGCTGGAACTACCACTGCAACGATGCCGTCACTTGGGCGAAGGCGGCGGAGCGGCCGTTGAAGGACGGCTACAGGATTTTGAAAAGCTATCCTTTGGCAACCCAACAGCCTGGCCGGACCTTGACGCATGTGCAGCGTCGGATGCTGTCGCCAGAAGAGTTTACGCGTGCTGTCGATCGCATTCGCAACCTGAAGGATGTTGTGGGCGACCAAGCGGAATTGATGATCGACCTGTCCGGGGGGCTCAACAACGATCAGCTGCTGCGCATCCTCGATCTCTGTGAGGAACTGAAGGTAATGTGGGTCGAGGAACCGCTCGATGCCTTCAATCTGAGTGGTCTCAAGAACCTTGCTGGGCGCTTCCGCTTTCCGATCGCTGCCGGCGAGCGGGTCTACACGCGCAACGGGTTCCGCAACCTGCTGGAGACAGGCGCGATCGACGTGGTGATGCCGGATGTCGGCAATTGCGGCGGCGTGTTCGAACTGGTTCAGATCGCAGCCATGGCCGAGGCCTACAACGCCCGCGTGTCTCCTCACAATTGCGCGTCAACGCTTTGTACGGCGGCTTCGCTCCAGGTATGGGCTGCGTGCGCGAATGCGATGCCGCTTGAGATCTACCCGTATCTTCCGCAGTCGGATGGATACGTGCAGGTCCTCGCCAATGCTCCTGAGGGTCGCATCAAGGACGGCTATCTCGAAGTTTTGGCGGAACCAGGCCTTGGGGCCACTGTCGAGACAAAACGGCTCGAAACCTACAGGCTATTTGACTATCGCTCGAGCAACTAGGCAATGTTGGGCAAAATGGACAGACGGAGAACCTAACGACCTATTAGCTTGCTGACATGCGTTCATGTGGCGGCATGGGAGAGTTCGACCAAGCGCTTTGGTCGGCACCGACGGAGCAACCCCCAGGAAACTCTCAGGTAAAAGTGACCATGCCGTTGAACGATCTGGAGAGAGGCGCGCAGGGTGCCCACCGAAGGGGAAAGCCGAATTGGCAAAGCCAACGCGGTTAAGCTCTCAGGTACAGCGACAGATTGGGGAAAGACCAGGGTTTCGGCCCGCCCCCCATTCTGTATACGGAGAGCGAAATGCCCCATATCGCCGTCATCGGCGCCGGAATAACCGGTGTCACGACCGCCTACGCTCTCCTTGAGCGGGGCTATCAAGTCACCGTCATCGACCGGCAACGCTATGCTGCGATGGAGACCTCGTTCGCCAACGGCGGGCAACTTTCCGCCAGTAACGCTGAGGTCTGGAATCACTGGTCGACAGTGCTGAAGGGCATCAAGTGGATGGCGCGGCGTGACGCGCCGCTGCTGATGAACCCGAAACCGACTTGGCACAAGTACGGGTGGTTGGCCGAGTTCGTCTCCAACATCGTGAACTATCGCGAGAACACGGTTGAGACGACGCGCTTGGCGATTGCGGCGCGGGAGCACCTGTTCGCGATTGCCAAGCGCGAGAATATCGACTTCGACCACGTCAGCCGCGGTATCCTTCACATCTGTTGGGACAAGCCAAGTTTCAAGCATGCCTTGAAGGTCAACTCGATGCTCGTCGAGGGTGGCCTCGACCGACGGCCTGTGACGGCTCAGGAAGTTAAGTCGATCGAGCCGACCTTGCACGGGGACTTCCACGGCGGTTTCTACACCCCGTCCGATTCCACAGGAGACATCCATAAGTTCACATCCGGCCTGGCCAGCGCCTGCCAGCGGCGCGGTGCGCGGTTTATCTTTGATGCCACCGTCGAAAGCATCACCCACGATAGGAGCTTTCGCATAGGTTACGTTGATAATAGGCCGGACATCCGTCCGCGCTACGATCTGATCGAAGCTGATGGCATTGTTGTCTGTGCCGGACTGGCCAGTCGTCACTTCGCGCGCATTCTCGGTGATCGTGTGAATGTTTATCCGGTGAAAGGCTACTCCATCACCGTCGGCCTCGATGACGAAAACAGCCAAAGTGCTGCTCCTTGGGTAAGCCTTCTGGATGAGCGCGCCAAGATCGTCACCAGTCGACTTGGCGCCAGCAGGTTTCGTGTCGCCGGCACCGCCGAGTTCAATGGCATGAACCGTGACATCCGCCACGATCGTGTCGCTCCCTTGGTGGAGTGGACGCGTGCGCTGTTTCCCGGAGTAGATACCCACCGGGTCGTGCCGTGGGCCGGCTTGAGGCCGATGATGCCCAACATGATGCCACGGATCGGGAAGGGGCGGCAGCCTGGGGTGTTCTACAACACTGGCCATGGTCATCTGGGCTGGACGCTTTCAGCAGTCACTGCCCAAATGGTTGCCGAAAGCGTCTCTGCGGAATTTGCCATCGGTGCCCTCGCGGCTTGAGCGAAAGACTCTCTCGCGGAAGTCAAAAGCACGCCCTCAAGGGAATCCGGAACCCTCATGATTCCGGACGAGAAGGTCTTGGCAGCACCTCGTAATCAACATGGAGTCGGAGGACTTTAGTGTCTGAACTAAGCTTGGAAGTTGCAAATACCATCATCTGTGCCTCGCTGGCTAAGGCGAAGGCCGCGCAGATGAAACCCCTCGCGATCGCCGTGCTCGATGTCGGCGGCCACTTGAAAGCGTTTCAAAGGCAAGACGGCGCCTCGATGCTGAGGCATGAGATTTCCGCGGATAAGGCCTATGGGGCTTGGGGGTTGGCAAGGGTTCGCGTTGGCTCCACGAAACGGCGCTCGAGCGCCCTCGTTTCATCGAGGGTTTGAATGCGGTATCGGGCGGGCGCATCGTCCCGGTACCCGGCGGCATCCTAATATTTGACAACGAGGGCAAGTTGCTCGGAGCCGTCGGTGTCAGCGGAGATACCTCCGACAACGATGAAATTGCGGCAGTTGCCGGGATCGAAGCTTCGGGCCTAAAGGCTCAGGTTGATTGGTCCGACTTAGGTCTCCATCGAGTCTTCGAGCTGGCCTCGCTTCCAGGCAGCTATGCCAGCTCGAGTTGGTGACCAAACCTATTCTGCTTGGTTCGAAGATAATTGATGTTGGCCGCATGTGCCGCTGTGATCAAGCTTCGACGAGCGTTCACTTGAATTCCGCATTCTCTGAGAGCGGCGACTTTGAAGGGGTTATTGGTGAGCAACGTGATGTTGTCCAGGTTCAAGTCCTTCAAAATGCCGACTGCCGCCAGATAGTCGCGACTGTCGCTCGGCAGGCCAAGCGCGGTGTTTGCCTCAAGCGTGTCAAGGCCTGTGTCCTGCAGGGCGTATGTGGCGATCTTGTTAGCAAGACCGATACCGCGACCTTCCTGTCCTCTGAGATAGATTATGCAACCGCGTTGCGCCTGTTGAACGATCGTCATCGCGAGGTCCAACTGGTCACCGCAATCGCATTTTGATGACGCGAGCACGTCACCAGTCAGACATTCCGAGTGGACGCGGACGGGAAGCCCATCGTCTTGGGTGTTGCCCGTCACAAGGGCGAGGTGCTCATGGCCAGTGAGGTTATCTCGATAGGCGTAGGCCGTGAACTGGCCGAACTTTGTCGGCAACTGTGCCTCGGAAACCCTGCTAACGAATGTCTCGGTTCGCCTGCGATACGCGATCAAGTCTGCGATCGAAATCAGGCGGAGCCCGTGCTTTTCGGCAAAGCGCTCGAGCTCTGGCAGTCGCGCCATCGTTCCATCGTCATTTGCTATTTCACACAGAACGCCCGCAGCACTGAGGCCAGCAAGCCTGGCGAGATCAGCCGATGCTTCGGTGTGGCCCGGTCGCGCCAGGACGCCATTCTTTTGGGCGCGCAACGGGAATACGTGTCCCGGACGAGCAAATCCCTCTGGCCGGATGCTGGGGTCAAGCAAAGCTCGGATGGTTCTCGCACGGTCGGCTGCGGAAATTCCTGTCGAAATCCCTTCACGAAGGTCGATCGAGACCGTAAAGGCGGTTCGCATAGTCTCCGTATTTTCCGAAACCATCAAGGGAATCGCGAGTTCCTCAAGGCGGCTGGCGGGTAATGAGGTGCAAATCAGGCCGCGAGCCTCGCGCATCATGAACGCGATTGCTTCCGGCGTAACCTTTTCGGCGGCGACAATGATGTCGCCCTCGTTCTCTCGATGCTCATCATCGACTACGACAAGCATCTTGCCTTCGGCGAACGCCGCTATCGCGTGTTCTATTGTTGAGAATGGCATGGCTGTTCTCCTTCAACTCTCGTCAACGAAGAAGCATAAGCATAAGCCATGCCAAAATCGTAAGCTGTTGTTATATAAAGGCTATGACCGAGCTCCTCGGTAGCTGTCGTCTTTCTGCAGCGACATTTCGGCGAAAGAGCAGGATCAGTACCCCTGCTCCGAGTCCACAACATTTCTCAGCGCTTCACCCCGGCAAAGTCGCTCAACGTTCGCTCCGAAAATCGCCAGACAGCGTTCGATGTATCCCTTGGCATCGTCGCATGAAATGTGTGGCGATATCAGTAGATTTGGAACATCCCACCACGGCGAGGTGTCGGGCAGCGGTTCGTGTTCGAAGACATCGATGATCGCGCCGGCCAGGTGACCAGCGCGTAGCGCCGCCGCGAGGGCAGCATTGTCGACCACGGGGCCCCTGGCTATGTTGAACAGACTGGATCCCTTGGGGAGAAGAGATAGCAGCCCTTCGTCAAATAGGCTTCTCGTCGCTTCGGTAAGTGGGCAACTGACGACCAGAAAGTCCACGCGCGGCAATAGATGGCGCAGTTCACCTGGCGGGTGCATTTCATCAGCCAGGGGATGTGGTTCGCCGGACCGACGAACGCCAACGATGTAAAGGCCGAATGGCCGAAGCCGTTCGGCGATCGCTTCGCCTAGGGATCCGAAACCATAGATCAGGACGGTCTTGCCCGTAATGCCCGTCGAGAGGGCGCTGTCCCATCGGTGATGCCGTTGATTGGTGGCATGCCGAGGCATCCCCTCGTTCAGCATGAGCACCGCCATCGCTCCGAATGTCCCCCCCTTTTCAGCGTGGACGCCGCTGCTGTTCGTCAGAGCGGCCCCAGGGGGCAGCCAATCCAGCGGAAGGTACTTCTCGATGCCCGCACTGGTGCAATGAACGAGGCGCAGGTTGTCTCCGTGGCGGCGAATGACGGCGGTGTCAAATCCGGAACCGACAAAGAAGTCAGCCTGCTTAAGTCGGTCTGAATCGAGGTTGTCGGAGCGCCGGACCGTTATATCCAGTCGGATCGTGTCCACTCTGATCGCATGCCGGATCTGAGCTTCCGTAACTTCATACGCCGGGGCAACACCCACCTTGTTTTCGACGTAGATGCAAAACTGCTTGGTTGTCATGCCTCACCTCCACAAACATTCGACTACGCAGTGCAAGCGGCGTGCCATCGCCACACATGCCGTTCTAGGTCGACCTTCCAGGCCAGAGTGGAATGGTCGCGCAGCAATGAGACTGAGTCTCGATTGTGAGAGACGGGCGCAATGAAGCCCGTCTCCTGATCCTCAAACCTTTAGAAAATATGGCTTTGCTCGGACTGGCACGGGACTTGCTGCCCTGTTTGGCGGCGCCGCGTTCTCAGCGGCACAACGCCTAGAGGAGCGAAGAGAAATGGAACTCGGACTTTTCATGATGCCGCTGCACGACGCGCGGCGCAATTATACCGAACTGCTGCAGCAGGACAGGGAGGCCATCATCCTTGCCGACCGCCTTGGATTTTCGGAAGCCTGGGTTGGCGAGCACATCACTTGCTCGTCCGAACCGATCGCGGACCCCCTTCAGTTCATGGCGACGCTGATCAACTCCACCAACAACATCAAGTTCGCGACGGGCGTTCTCAACCTCCCGCAACAGAACCCTGCCGTTGTGGCGGCACGAGTCGCTCAGTTCGACCACCTGAGCCAGGGACGGTTCATCATGGGTGTCGGGCCTGGAGGCCTCGTCACCGATATCGAGCTGTTCGGCACCGGCGAAAAGAACCGCGCGGAGATGGTAACCGAGGCGATCGAGATCATCCACAAGATCTGGGACTCCAACCCACCGTACAACATTCGCGGGAAGTTCTGGGACATTGTCGTCGAGAAGACGCTCATTCCAAGCCTCGGCTTCGGGCCGATGCTCAAGCCGTATCAGAACCCGTACCCGCAGCTCGCCATCTCCGTGATGAGCCCTTCCTCCAGCAGCGCCCGGCAGGCTGGCGAACGAGGCTGGGCAATGGTGTCAGCCAACTTCACCCCGGCTGCGAACGTAAGGACGCACTGGGAGCAATATGTCATTGGCGCGCAAAAGACTGGACGTCGGCCGGACCGAAACAGCTGGCGCATCGCACGGTCGATCCTGGTTACCGAAACCGACCAAGAGGCGGCCGACTATCTGGCGAGCGACTATTCGTCGGTCGGCTGGTACTACGACTACATCATAGAGGACATGGCAGCCTTCAAGCTGCTGGGCGTGCTCAAGCCGTCCATCACGACGCCGGACAGCGAAATCACCCGCAAGAACTGTCTCGACTGGATGGTGATGTCAGGTTCGGCGAAAACCGTCCTGGATAAACTCGTCGCCTTCGTCGACGATGTCGGAGGGCCGTTCGGAACCCTGATCATGACACAGAAGGATTGGGACAAGCCGGACCTGCATCGCCGCTCGATGGAATTGCTCGCGACGCAGGTCATGCCCAAGCTGCGCCAGCACTGCTCGCAACTCGTTGCCGCAGAGTAAGCTTCGGCCCGAAGCCACGTGAGAGCGGCGTCTTCTCGCCGCTCTCTTTCCGTGGCAAGCCATGGCTTGCCTGAGCGGAATGCAGTTTACTACCAGCAGCGCGTCTAGATCCGCGCCAAGGGTGAATTAATGTACGATTTCATCGTCGTCGGCGGGGGTTCCGCAGGCTGCACAATCGCGTCGCGGCTGAGCGAAGATCCGGATGCGCAGGTGCTGTTGCTCGAGCAGGGACCAAGCGATTGGAATCCCTACATCCACATGCCTGTCACCTACTTCAAGACCGCCAAGGGAGACTTGCTCACTCGCTATCGCCTTGAGCCGCAACGCCATCAAGGCGGGGCAACGCCCGAGTTTGTTCAGGCAAGGGTGCTTGGCGGGGGTAGTTCGGTCAACGCGATGGTCTACATGCGCGGCTGCCCGGAAGACTACGACCGCTGGGCCGCAGATGGATGCCCCGGATGGTCCTACCGCGACGTCCTGCCGTATTTCAGGCGCGCCGAGGACAACGAGAGGTTTGGTGGCGAGGTCCACGGGCAAGGGGGGCCGCTCGGTGTCTCTGACCAGCGCTATACTCACTACCTGACCAAAGCGTGGCTTCGTGCCTGCCAGGATATGGGCATCAACTACAATCCGGATTTTAACTCCGGCTCGCAGGCAGGCTGTGGCCTCTATCAGGTGACGATGCGCAACGGTAGACGAAGCAGCGCGGCAGTAGCTTACCTGAAGCCGGCACGCCTCCGGAAAAACCTCACGATCAAGACCAATGCGAAGGCGCTGAGCCTAATCATCGAGTCCGGCCGTGCCGTCGGCGTAAAATATCTGGAGAATGGTCGGCCGAGCGAAGCCAGGGCCGGCAGCGAGGTCGTCGTAAGCTCGGGTGCCATCGGTTCCCCGCATCTGCTGCTGCTGTCGGGTATCGGACCAGCCGATCATCTGCGTTCTGTCGGCGTGCCTGTTGTGCATGACCTTCCGGGAGTGGGCCAGAACCTTCAGGATCATTTCGACATGTTCCTGATCTACGACCTCACGGGGCCCCACAGCTACGACAAGTACAAGAAATTGCACTGGCAAGCGTGGGCCGGGCTACAGTACGCCCTGTTCGGCAGCGGACCTGTTAATTCCAACATCTGCGAAGGCGGTTTGCTCTGGTATGGCGACGCGGCAGATCCCTTGCCAAGCCTGCAGTACCATTTCCTCCCCGGTGCCGGTGTCGAAGAGGGGGCTGAATCGACACCTAGTGGCAATGGCTGCACCGTGAACGTCTATCAATCGCGGCCGTTGTCGCGAGGGACTATCACGCTCCGTAGCAGCGATCCCATGAAGTCACCGGCGGTCGATCCAAATTATCTCGCTGAGCTTAGCGACATCGAATGCCTTGCCGAGGGAGTTCGTATCGGACAGGAAATTCTCGCCCAGCCGGCTTTGAAAAAGTACGTCAGGAAGCCTATCCGGCCTGACCGGATTCTGACCAGCAAGGCGGACAGAATGGAGTTTGTCCGACGTACCGGGCAGGGAGCATTGCATCCATCCGGTGCCTGCAAGATGGGGACGGATCCGCTCGCTGTTGTCGACCCTTTCCTGAGAGTGCACGGCCTCTCGGGACTGCGGGTCGCGGACAGCTCAATTATGCCGCGCGTCGTCTCAGGCAACCTGAACGCGCCGACGATAATGATTGGCGAGCGCGCGTCGGAATTCATAAGGGGCAACCGGGCCGCAAAGCAACAGGTAGCATAGCAGTCGACACATGCGCACGATCCGCCTCTCCGCTTCTTTGGACAACCAAAACCCATCCGAGTTCTCCTGGTGGCAGAAGGATCTGCGGCGCGAAAGCGCCGTTTCGACGGCTCCTCCACTGATGGGAAAGAAGTCGTCAGACACTGTCATTGTCGGCGGCGGATTTACGGGCATGTGGGCAGCTCTGGCCCTCAAGCGGAGAGATCCCGGCCGCAGTGTTATAGTCTTGGAAGCCGGACGATGCGGAGATGGTGCCAGCAGCCGCAACGGCGGGAACGTTCACGGATATTGGGGTGCCATTCAGTCGCTAAGCGCGCTTCTGGGCCGTGACAAGGCTATGGAGGTAGCGCGGCTTGGAACGCGCGCGCAGGACGGCATACGGGCATTTGCGACTGCGCCTGGCCGCAGCACTTGGTGGAGGGAAGACGGATATCTGCGGGTCGCGGCCAGCACGGCTCAGAAGAAGAGCGTGGCCTCGCTGCTGTCGGCCGCTCGAGATCTCGGTGTGCCCCATACGGTTCGCGGTCTGAATGCGATCGAGCTCGCAGCCTATTGCAGTTCGCACGCCTTCAGCATGGGCCTCCTGTTCAGCGAAGGCGCTACAGTCAATCCCGCTCGCCTGTCGAATGCCTTGCGTGAGGCGGTGCTCGCTGCCGGAGTGCAGGTATTCGAACTATCTCCCGCACTTGAGATCGCGTCCGGACCGCCATGCCAGGTGGCCGTCCGGTCAGGCGAGGTCGTCGCAAACTCAGTCATCCTGGCCAACTACACGGGCGCGCTTGTCCTTCCGGAAGTAGCATCGCGAACGACGATCTTTTCGAGCTTCCCGGTCATGTCCAATCCGTCTCCGGAAGCACTGGCCGCATCGAACTGGACTTCCGGGCGTGGAATGGCCGACTTGCGAATGTTCCAACATTATTTTCGGACAACGCCAGACGGACGGGTACTTGTTGGCTCTGGGTCCGGCCGCATGTCGCTGGGGCGCGACGATACCAACCCCATACTGCGGCGCGACCGCCAAAGCACGGATCGGGCTGCTGCAGCGCTTGCGCGCTTTCTGCCCGCCGTCGCAAGCGCGGGGATCGACACGACCTGGGGCTGGCCGATCGAGGTATCGTCCGACCGTTTGCCATTCTTCGGAACGTTGCCGGGAACGCAAATCCACTACGGCTGTGGTTACACGGGCCACGGCATCAATGCGACGTACATCGGAGGCGAAACCCTCGCCTCGCTTGCCCTCCAGACGAAAGACGAATGGTCGCTTTCACCATTCTGCACCAGGCGACAGCCCAAATTGCCTCCAGAACCATTCCGCTTTTTCGGCGGGCGATTTGTTCAGTGGGGCGTATTGAACTGCGAAGATGCGGAGGACTTGGGAGAGCAGGGGACTTGGATTGGCAAGTTCGCAGCCAGCTTGCCTGGAAGGCTAGGCCTTCGCATTGGCGTACGGTGACAGCCTAGCCATCGCTATCCTAATTCCAGGCCGTGCTTTTTGAGCTTGCGATACAGAGTGGCTCGGCTCACTCCAAGGCGAAACGCGCAGTCCTCTGCATTTCCCCCTGACTGTTTGATGGCATGCTCGAGAGCGTTTCTTTCAGCATTGGCAATGATCGCCTTGGCGTTGCCTTCAGAAAAACTCGAAGCCTTGTCGAGGGCATCGGACCGTTCGGCACGTTGAGGGGATGCCAGATCGCTTCCGCGCGGCGAGGCCTCAGGGCCATCGAAAGCAGGGGCGACAAAAAAACCGCCCGAACTCAGGTGCTCCACATCAATCTTGGCGTCATCTGCGATCATGACTCCCCGCTGGATGACGTTTCGCAACTCGCGAATGTTCCCCGGCCAGTTGTGGTGCCGGAGTGCGACTCTCGCCCTGTCTGTCAACTCAAGACGTCGATTGCCCTGGTACTGAAGAACGATGGTGTCGATGATGCGATCTAGGTCTTTCCGTTCCCGCAGCGACGGGATGGAGACAACGACACCTGCAAGGCGATGGTAAAGGTCCCTTCGAAACCTTCCTTGCTCAACCGCGGTGGCTAGATCCTGATTTGTCGCAGCGATGACTTGCGTGTCGACATGTCGGAGCTTTCCGCTTCCCAGAGGCGACACCTCGGCAGTTTCAAGGAACCGCAGCAATCGTGTCTGCAGAACCAAGGGCATGTCCCCCACTTCATCGAGGAAGAGGGTGCCGCCATCCGATTCGACGATGCGCCCAGAATTTCCGTCCCTGTTGGCGCCAGTGAACGCTCCGGTGGCATAGCCAAACAGTTCGCTGTCGATCAGCGATTCTGGAACCGCAGAGCAGTTAAACGCAACGAAGGGCCCTCCGGACCGCATACTGTCGTCGTGCAGCGCCCGGGCCAAGGTGTCCTTGCCTACGCCCGTTTCTCCCAACAGCAAGATATGAAGCCCGGACCCTATGAAGCGGCGCAGCAGAGTGACGCTTTGGCGCATCTTCTCGTCGTCGCCCACGCAGTCGCTGAGAGTAGGCCTGTATCGGATAGGTGGCACTGGCTTCTTGTCCGACACTGCAGGTTTTGAAGATGACGGACCCAGCGCGCGCGGACGAGTGCCTCGAATTTCAAATTCTCGTGCAGTCCCGATTTGACGGAGGCGAGTTTCCTTTTCGTAGATCGCCTCTAGCGTCGATACTTCCTTTGATTTTTCGAACAGGCCCCACAAACTTCGCGATCCGAACGCGTTCTCGTTAAGCGACAATAGTTGGCGCGCCGCCCTGCTTGCACCAACCAGACGGCAATCGAGATCGACGGCGAGCATTGCTGGTGCGAGCGGATTACCGCTCAGGTTCAGTATTGCGTTCTTGGCAAAGCGGTCGCGAAAATATCGACTCTCCAGCCGCCGGGCCACGTTCTGTGCCACACCGAACACGACCTTCTGAGTGCTCTCCTGGACAGCAGGGTTGCGCGTTGAGAAATTCACGACACCAAGCAAATTGCCGTCGGGGTCGAAGAAAGGGGCACCGACGCAGGCCTGGGCCGTGAAATCGGCAAAGAAATGATCGCTCAGGAGCACGGCTGTAGGCTGCAGGTTCCGGATAGCGGTCCCGATAGCATTCGTGCCGCCCACCTCTTCGCTCCAAACGGCACCGACGCGGTCCGTTGAGCAATGGTAGGTGTTGTCGCGGCTGCGGCGCTCCGCGAGAATGGTGCCGTGAGAATTTGTGATGTAGGCGCTATAGCCACCCTCCTGGATAATCGCTAGCGCGCCCTCAAGTTCCTCGCATGCCATGGCGAGGTCATTGTCAAACAACTCGCGCTCCAGCTTGAGCTCGCGTTGCGAAAGATCGACGATCTTGGGTTTCGTGGGATCCAGCTTGTGCTCGCCGATACAGCGAATCCACGACTCGGCACGCCAATCCTTACGCGCAGTCACTTCCGCCGTCGAAAGCGACTGAACAGTCGACTCAATTTGGGCTAGATGATCCTTCGCACGGTCCATAAGCTGAGACTGGTTAGACCTCCGACCCGGCTAACGAGTTTGTCATGAGATACGTCAAAGCCGTTGGAGTCAACCGCTTTGCGACCTCAGTCTCAAATGTGAGACTACCGCATCCAACTGCGCTGATTTCCTGAATGCGTGGCCATCTTCTGCGGGTGGCACAGGGCTTGCTTGGCGCTCCCCATCTTCTTTTGTCGAATGCGCGCCACCGCGAGGCGCTCATTCGCCGAATGTGGTTCAGCGCGAGCAAGTCTCGCCAATTGCGAGGAAAGAGATGGCTTATCGAGACGTGAAACTTTTCATCAACGGCGAGTGGTCGGATGCCGAAGGACGGCGGACCATCGATGTCGATAACCCGGCGACCGGCGAGCGTCTGGGCACAGTCGCACACGCTGACAGGAAAGACCTCGTGCGCGCAGTTCAGGCGGTGGAACAGGGTTTCGCCATTTGGAGTGCAATGTCAGCTTATGAACGAAGCAAGATCATCAGGCGCGCCGCGGACATACTGCGCGCCCGTCTGGACGAAATTGCGCGTATCCTGACGATGGATGAGGGCAAGCCTCTAGCTGAATCCCGCCTTGAGGTGGGTTCCTGTGCCGATCTCCTGGACTGGTTCGCCGAGGAGGGGCGCCGAACCTACGGCCGCCTCATCCCGGCTCGCGGTGTGGCGATTAGCCAGTTCGCTTTGAAGGATCCGGTCGGACCGGCGGTTGGCTTCACGCCGTGGAACTTTCCAATGAGCCAAATCGTGAGGAAGCTTGGGCCCGCGCTTGCCGCTGGCTGCTCGATCATCGTCAAGGGGCCCGAGGAAGCTCCAGGGGCTCCGGCACAGCTTTTCCAGGCCCTAGAGGAAGCGGGATTGCCGCCCGGCGTGGCCAATCTTGTTTTTGGCCCGCCCGCCGAGGTCTCGGAGTTTCTCGTGCCTCATCCGGTGATACGAAAAGTCTCGTTCACGGGTTCAGTCGCAGTCGGAAAGCACTTGGCTGCCATGGCTGGCAGCCACATGAAACGCGTGACGATGGAGCTTGGAGGGCATGCGCCCGTCATCATCGCGGATGATGCCAATCTGGATATGGCCGCAAGGGCTTTGACGGCATCGAAGTTCCGCAACGCGGGCCAGGTATGCATTTCACCGACGCGGTTTCTCGTGCAGGCCGGCGCGTACGAACCCTTCATGGAGAGATTTCTGGAAAACGTGGCCAAGATCAATGTGGGCAACGGCCTTGAAGATGGCGTGACCATGGGTCCCCTGATAGGACAGAAGCGACGCGCCGCGGTGGAGGCCATCGTCGAGGACGCGGTGGCCAAAGGTGCGCGCGTGGAAGCCGGCGGCCAGCGAATTGGCAACCAGGGCTACTTCTATGCGCCCACTGTCCTGTCAGATGTCAAGCTGGGCATGCGGGCACTCAACGAGGAGCCTTTCGGCCCGATCGCCTTGGTGAGCCGTTTCAAGGACCTCGACGAGGCATTGGCCGAAGCCAATCGGCTGCCATTCGGGCTCGGCTCCTATGCTTGGACATCAAGCGCCGCCACGGCCAACGTTCTTGCACGCAAGGTCCAGGCCGGGATGCTCAGCATCAACCACATCGGGCTGGGCTTACCTGAAACACCGTACGGCGGAGTCAAGGACTCCGGATACGGCTATGAGGGCGGAAGCGAAGCGCTTGAGGCGTATCTCAACACACGCTTCGTGACGCACGACACGGCACTGGTACCCTCATAGACAGTAGGCGAGGAGCAAGATCGTGATTAGAGCTGACGATTTTCGCGAGGCCATGCAGCGATTTGCTGGTCCCGTTACAGCCATTACGACAATAGAAAACGGTACTCCCAGTGGGCTGATGGCAACCGCCGTTTGCAGCCTTTCTGCCGATCCGCCGTCGATAATCGTATGCATAAATAAAACTGCAACGGCGCACGACGCAGTTCTGCGGCAAGGGTTCTTCGGATGCAGCGTGCTGCCCGATACGCTTCGGGCGTTCGCAGAGCACTTCGCCCGAGCCAAGGGCACCGACAGATTTGAGGGCGCGCTTTGGATCATGCAGGAAACCGGCGCGCCCCTGCTTGCGGGCTCTTCCGTCGCTTTTGATTGCCGGATCGCGGCGACGTACGACGGATACTCGCATTCGATCGTTGTAGGCATCATTCACGACATCCTTTTGCCGAATGAAAATGCCGATCGTTGCATGCTGTGGCATCGCAAGGGATTTGTGCGCGTAGCGGGAATGGAAGAAGCTGAGCGGCACGCTGACTGAAGCGGTACGCTCCCACTCGGGTTGATTTCGCTGGCGCGTTCCCGGAAGTCTCAATGCTGAGACGTAAGCTAAGTCAGCAAGTGCGTCTCAAGCGACGGAAAAGATCGGCGAGACCATCCTGATAAAAGTGTCGTATTTCAAAAGCTTAGGTAGAGGTCGAGAATCTGGCACGGTTCGTGCATGACATGAATTGAGCAGTCCGGCGAGACCTGGAAGAAGGAAGCGCGAGAGCCGATGACGAAAGTTCGATTTGAGCGTGTCTCCAAGATGTTTGGAGACTACACCGCGGTACAAGAACTCAATTTCGAGATCAACGATGGCGAGTTCCTGGTGCTCGTCGGTCCCTCGGGTTGCGGAAAGACGACGACGTTGAGAATGCTCGCGGGGTTGGAGACACCATCCTATGGGCGGATCTGGATAGACGACAAGGACGTAACGCTGCTTCCTCCGGGGGAGCGGGGCATCTCGATGGTCTTCCAGAGTTATGCCCTTTATCCGCACATGACGGTTGCGAAGAACCTGTCATTCGGGATGGAAGTGAGGCACGAGCCCAAGGCGCAGCGTACGGAGCGCGTTCGACGCGTTGCCGAGATGCTCGGCCTAACTTCCATGCTGGACCGCAAACCTGCGGCACTATCCGGTGGTCAGAGGCAGCGCGTCGCTCTCGGCCGCGCCATGATCCACGAGCCGAAGCTCTTTCTCCTGGATGAGCCGCTCTCCAACCTGGATGCCGCGCTTCGCGCCCAAATGCGATTTGAAATCTCCGACCTTCAGAAGAGGTTGGGCATCCCTACCGTTTATGTGACGCACGATCAGGTGGAGGCGATGACGATGGGTCATCGCATAGCCGTATTCGCTCGCGGTCGCCTGATGCAGATCGGCACCCCACAAGAGTTGTTTCGCAACCCGTTGAATCGAGAGGTCGCAAGTTTTATCGGCTCTCCCAAGATGAACATCGTCGATGGCGATCTCTTCGGGATCGAATCGCGTGCATCCGTTCGGCTCCTCGGCGGCTCATTCAAGTTGTCCGACATGCAGGTTGCTGCTCTTTCGCAAAAGGCGAAACCCAAAGTGCAGGGCGGCATCAGGCCCCAGGACTTGCACTGGGTGCAAGATGCTCCCTCCCGCTGCGATCAGCGCATTTCGGGCAGGGTCATCAGCATCGAAACCACGGGCGCTGAATCGTTCGTGATGGTCAAGATCGGCGAGGCGCTGGTGAACGCAAAGTTCCCAAGCTTCGCTCCCGTGAAAGTCGACGACAATGTCGACCTTGCATTCGACATCCACGACCTCCACCTCTTCGACCCGGAAACTGGCGATGCGCTGCTGACAATCGACGTAAATGCCCACAAGCCGGGCAGCTTGTCGCCTTTCGACCCATCTCTAACCGTGCAGCACAAATAAGGGGAATAGCATGCGCAATAGAAACAAAATATCGCAGACAGTCATTCTCGGTTCTCTTGCGATTACGGCAACAATGATTGCTTTCCAAGCGCCTGCCTTTGCGCAGGACAAGGTCACGCTCAGGATCGCGTATTCTCAGGACTTCGTCCCGCTGACTCCAGAGCTCGGAAAAGCATACTGGGCGAGCGTCATCGACCAATTCCAGAAGGCCAACCCGAACGTTACCGTCGAGGCCATTCCAGTCCCTGGAAGCTACAAGGATTTCGAGAACAAGATGGGGCTGCTCTACCGCTCGCCCGATACGGCGCCGGACCTGGCAGAACTCTCCAACCAGAACATCGTCCAATGGATTGAAAGCGGCTACCTGGCCGATCTTAGCGAGTACGCTGCTAAGTCCGACTGGTACAAGACGATCCCGGACTCCGTGAAGGCAGAGTACACCCTCGACGGGAAAACATACGGAATCAGCCACGGCGAGAACGAGATGGGTCTCCTCTACGACAAGACCCTCTTCAACAAGGCAGGCATCGCGATGCCTTGGGAGCCGAAGTCCTGGAAGGACGTTCTCGACGCGGCACGCAAGATCAAGTCTTCAAGCCCTGATGCCTGGCCGCTTTGGCTGTCCACCGGCACCGCGCAGGGAGCCAGCGCGGCATCCTACGGACCGAACAGCCTTCTGCTGGGATCATCCGATCCGACCATTTACGATGCCGGCAGCCAGAAATGGGTGGTGGATAGCAAGGGTATCCGTGAGGTGATCGACGCCTATCGGACGGCATCGGCCGAAGGACTGCTTGCTCCGGCCTCTCAGCTCCTCAATGCGACTGCGATCGCCACGCCCCCTACGGAAATCCCCAATCATCATATCGGGATCACACTGGCTGGCAACTGGTTCAGCCTGCAATGGGTCAAGAAGGTGTCCGCACCCTACTATCCGAATGCCAAAGATGAGGTGGGTTATGCTCCGTTGCCCACCGTGAATGGCCAAGCACCCGGGGTTGGGTCCGCGCTCAGCGGTTGGGGCAGTTCGATCTACGCCAACTCCAAAAACAAGGACATCGCCTGGAAGTTCATCGAACTGCAGATGACGAAAGGCAATATCCTGACAGCGGCATTGAATGGATGGACACCGCCAACCCCTGAAGCCAGGCAGGACAAGGACTGGTTGGCGTTGGATCCATTCCAGGAGGGCTTCCAGAAGCTCTTGCCGCAATCCGTCGGCATACCTCTCAAGGCGGGCTACCCGGTCTGGGCCATGGGCTTCATCACCGCTACAGAGGCTGTTGTGCTCGACCCGACGGTGTCGGTCGACGATGCGGTCCAGAAGATGAACGACTATGTCGCCAACCAACTTGGTGCCGACCAGGTGATGGTCAAGAAATAATCTGCCAATCGGTTATGTGACAATTGCAAGGATCAAGCCGTGGGAAGAGCTCTCGAACCCAAAAAGGTGACTACGATGGTGATGCCTCGGCTTGATCGACAGCGATACGAATGGAGCAGCGCCCTCCTACTTTCCCCGGCGGCGCTGCTGTTGCTGGGACTGTTCGTGGTGCCTATCGCCTACGCGTTCTATTTGGGTCTGACCAACCTCCAGCTCATTGGGGCGAATGCTCTCCACTATCGGTTCACGGGCACGTACAACATCCTGTATATGTTCCGCGACAAGGAGTTCTATCACTCCGTACTGCTTACCATCTACTTTGTGGTCGGCGCTGGCGCGATAGCCTCGACGGTCGTGGGATTGATTCTCGCGATGTTGATGGAAAAGGCTCTCCCGGCTCTCGGCACCATGGTTGGTGCTCTCGCGATGCTCGCCTGCATCCTTCCGCCGGCAACGGTGGCGGTTGTTTGGTTTGCAGTGTCGACCGCTGGCGGTGTCCTTCCGACAGTTCTGGGAGTGCCTGGCTCCGATCTGCTGTTCAAGTTCCCGATGACGATCGTCTCCGCGGCCAATGCCTGGTCCTTATGCGGCCTGTCCATGCTCATGTTCGCCGCGGCGCTGAAGAATATCCCCCGGGACATGATCGAAGCCGCCATGCTCGAAAACGCCTCAGGAGCACAGCGATTGTGGCGCATTACCCTTCCCATGCTAAGGCCCACCATCATGACTTCGGTGCTGATGATGACGCTTCTGTCCTTTGGGAACTTTACGCTCGTCTTCATGATGACGGGTGGCGGTCCAGGTGGGAAAACCAACATCCTGCCCGTCTATTCCTACCTGCAGGGCTTCAGCTTCAGCAATTTGGCCTACGGTGCCCTGCTTGGTAACGTCATTGTCGTTATGGCCGCGTTGCTTGGATTGGCCTTTGTCGGCATCGACCGCTGGCTAAATCGGGCTCAAAAAATCGCCTAGAAATATTCCAGGAGGCCACCAATGAGCATCATTGTTGAAGAAGGGCGCTTCAGGGCCGCAGGTTCGGTTTTGGATGGTGCGCCCAAGGTAAAGGATCGCCGTTTCACGCTAGATCGCGCGGCCGTCAACGCGTCACTGCTTTTCTGCGGTCTGCTTTTCGTTCTGCCGCTCACCTGGCTGATCGTTGCGTCAGTTGACGCTACGGCGAGCCGACAGGTCCATCTTCCAACGCTAACGATGGATAACTTCTATTCCGTCGCCGAACCCGGGCGCATGCGGGGGATCTTGAACAGCGTCATTATTTCGATGATCGCCACCATCATCGCGACGGTTCCGTCCATTTTTGCAGGCTATGCCTTCTCGCGTCGTTACATTCCGTTCAAAAGCGCGACGCTGTTGATTGTTCTGTTCCTGTCCGGCGTGCCGATCAACATCGTGATCGTGCCGGTCTACCAGATATTCGCATCTCTGAACTGGTTGTCGATGATCCCGACCGCGGTGTTCTTGGGCGTGACTTCGCTTCCGTTCGTGCTCTTCATCGTCAAGAATGCGATCGATGCCATCCCACTCGACCTTGAGGAGTCGGCGCGGATCGAGGGTGCGAATACAGCCCAAATTTTGTGGCGCGTGGTCGTGCCGCTAGCCATGCCTGGCATCGCTGCCGGTGCCATATTCGCCTTCGTTAACACATGGGGGAATTTCCTGGCTCCGCTGGTCCTCATCACATCGTCGGACATGCAACCTAGCCCGGTAAAGATCTTCTCCTTCCTGGCCGCCAACGTCACACGGTACGGGGGCGTAGCGGCGTACTCCATTGTCTATTCTGCGCCAGTCGTAATTCTATACCTGGTGCTCAACCGTGTGTTTCGTAAGGGCTTTGTCTTGGGCGGTGCGGTTCGAGGCTAAGCAATTTTTGTGCCACCGCTCACCTCTCAGCAACTGGAGCCGTCCAACACCTCGTTGGGCGGCCTATTTTCTTTTTCTTCGGAAGTCCCTCTTCGATGCTCGCGCTCGGGGGGCGCGGCGGTCGAACGCAGGCAGGCCGTAAACTGATGCGGATCGGGATTGCGACAGGCTAGGAAACGGCGGCCTTCGCTTTCGACGAACGACTGCCCGGCCAGGCGCGCCATTGCTACAGGGCGGCGTGTCGCCGACAACGTCGTCGGCATCGTGTCGATCATCATCGTCGCCATGGTCACCGTCATCGTCGATTACATTGCCGACAGATGACGCTGATGATCGGCATGAGCATGACCATAGTGCGCGTGAGTGATGAGCGGCCCCATCCCTTGGCGATTGACGGACCCCTCCGATCGACGCGACCATCCGTACGTGGGCATTGGTTGACCGGCCGATGTCATGCACAGGCCCGTTTGAACCATTTTATGTGCCGATGATGATGATGATGCCGTCGATCATGATCGGCGGCATGATCGGCATCGTCGGCGTCGTCAGAGCATCGGCACGATGATGCCGCCGTTCTTCTTCCTGTTCGTCCCTCTAACTTCCAAGGGATGCCGCAAATGTTCTGGTTCCATAAGAAAGGCAGGCCTAGACTAAGACTAGGCACAGGCCTGCGCCTCATGATGAAAGAGGCAACCCCATGGTTGACCGCCTTGGGCGGTAGTCCATTTCGGCATCTTTCGGTGTCGGCTCAACGCTGATGCCGTTTGTGTAGTGGCCGACGTACATCTCCGCGAGGCGAAAGGCAGCTCTGCGCCGCATGTCGGTTGTGACAAGGGGCGAAAGCCTAATTGGAAATTCGGTTAGGCCTCACGATGCCGCTGGCCTTGCCCGGTTTACGGACCTCGAGCGGATCACGCTCCCTTCGAAGGGCGACTCACTTCTCGCGATCGGCCAACCGCCTTGGTGGCGTGCTGGACGTGAGCCATGAAGGTGAAGAAGGCCACCAAGGAAGCGCTGGCGCAGATACTCGCCCACATGGCGAGATCGTCGTCACCAAGGGCTGATGCCCACTGAAATCCGGGGCATGATGGTCGCTCCTGACTTCCAGGAGCGCGCGGTCTTGGCTGTCAGGGTCACGCCGAACGTTGCCCACGTCCGCTACCGTATTCCGCTGGCATTTGTATTGGTCTCGGGATAGGGCGGTGCCTATCACTATGGGTCTCCCTGTGTCATCTGCGGGCCGCAACTTGTGACGACGAAATCCATCTATTCGCCCTCGTCCGGTCCGACAGGGCAACAGTCGACGGACAATCGGAGATGACAACTTTCCTACTGAAGGCCAACTGCGAGCTGCATTTCAACGGGGCTGAACCGCGGCCAACAGATGCTTCCCAATGGGAAGGAGCAACCATGTCGATCTTGCACGCGACCAAGCTTAGGGGTGGGCCCGGTCGGGAAATCGGCCCCGGTGACCTGCTGGTCATTTGGACCCACGAAGATCCCGAATACGGCAAGGGGCAAGGTCTGACGGCCACGGCCACGGTAAGCCTTGTCACTGATCGTGGAGAAACCCTGGACGTGATTCTGAAGGACGTGGAACTGGTACGGCCTCATGTTCGGTTGAATGACAGGCCGCCAGGTCCAAGCGGAAGCGCGCTCCTGGATTTCCTGAAAAGCAACCGCCACAGGCGAACGATCGAGGTCAGCGACGCGGATGTCGCGCAGTTCTGGAAGGCACTCGGAAACGCTGAGCGCAAGAGACAGGCGCGAATTGCAGCCTATAGGCAATCCATGCCGAGGTCCGCCGAAGAGAAGGCGCTCGAAGCCGCTTCACAGCAAATTGCCGAAGGGTTCGAGAGGCGGTTTGCCAGCATCGAAGCGCGTCCTCAGCAAGCGGCATTTAAGCTCGCCTTGGTCCGCCTGTACGGCGCACGATGCCTGGTGAGCGGAAATCGGGTAGAAGCTGTCATCGAAGCAGCCCACATCGTTCCTTTTGCAGAGGGTGTCGAGTTCCGAAATGACATTGGCAACGGACTGCTGCTTCGAGCGGACATACACACGCTTTTCGACAAGGCGCTGATTTCGATACGTCCGGTGGATGGCCGAGTGGCTATCGCGTCAGCTCTACGAGGCACGTCCTATGAAAATCTTGAGGGACGGCTGGTCCGGCACAAGGCCAAGCGGGAGTTCTTGGCCAGGCAATACGAGGAGTTCGCCCGCCGCCATCCGCTAGGGGAGTCTCAGGTCGGCCGGGCGGGTTGATTCTTGCCGGACGCGAGGCTGAGTTGGAGCTCAAGAGAGGTTCTTCTTTGGCATGATCAAGGAGAACCCATGGACGACGCTGAGCATAGAAAGATTCCCCGGTCCAAGATTGTCGGTCTGCAGGCCAGGTTGCCACTGGTTGGCATCGACTATACCAGCTGCGACTATGACGCAGAGGAATACGGGGATCCTAGATGATGCGGTTCGTACCTGGTTTCCGGTTAGTGATCGTCGACACCAAGGGGGCTTTTTTCATCGATGCCAGGGGGTCGCGGAGTAACCGCTTTGTCGGTTATGAGATCTTGAGCCCGAACATGGCCGACACCTTTATTCCGCTTCCGTCAGACTGGCCTGATAGTGCGGTCGACATCCACCATGCATGGTGACATGCGGGCCGGGAGTGGTCAGTTTGGTTTGAATACCTCAAACAAGAAGAGCTGCTGTGGCCAAGACTGCTAGCGGAAGGTCGGATCAGTCCCGGCCATACTGATGCCTGCCCTTTGACAGACGGAGGCGAAGCAATTGAGCAGAGTTTGTGAAGCTGGAGCAGGCGTTGAAGCCAGCCTTCACAGCCGCTGCTTCTGAACGAGGCAATTGAGGTGGCGATCTCGGAGCCCAAGTTCGGCACCCGGTCGAGCGAGAGCTAGGTAGCGCCCAACCTCAAGGTCTGGATGGATGTCTGGTCAGCCTTCCCACTGTGGGCCATTCAGAAGGCGGCGCGGTGGTGCCGTGGTGCCCGCCAAGGCACCGGTCGGGGAGCTGGGCAACGATCTAGCCGAAGTGCAACTGGCTGTCGGCCGCAACGTTCTGGGGCGGAAGCTGATGCTGGAGCGGCTGCTTTAGTCGTCCGGCCCGGTTCCTCTCGGCATCCAGCAGTTCCTCCTCGCTTATCAGGCCGTTCATGAACAGCTTGAGCAGATGGGACGCGATGCGCTGGGCCTGCTGCGATTCAAGGGGAATGCCGTTCTCGTTGCATACAATGCGGCACACGCAAGAGAGCATATCGATCTCGCACGGCCCCAAGCACTGACCGGGGTACAACATAGCCTTTCCTCCTCGAAAGCTACGAAACCCGGACAGTGCGACAGGCGTGTGAATTCCGCAATTGATTTTGGCGTGATCGAGTGTGCTGTCAGGCGCGGCCCGTGTGCACTCTGGACGTGTGTTGGGTTGACTCTTTTCGAACAAAGAGGGAACATTCCCCGCGCATCTTAGGAGCTTCTAACACCTACCCGCAACAAAGGCATTCCCACCTTCAACTCCTCGACCGCTTTGGATCGGTAGCGGTCAATTCGCTTGTGACCAGCAAAGCACGATAGCTGACCTTCAACGTAAGGCCGCGACACGCGAACGGCGGAAGCGCGACCGATCGTCGATCGCGGTCAGGAAGGAGAGCGCGGTCACCGGGCCGATGCCATGAAGCGTCGGCATGATTCGTTGCGGGCGACGATCACGACTATATCATGCAGTCGCCGATGCTGCCGCCACTGCTGCCGCCACAGCGCCGCGCGCGCCGACAGTATCGCGTCATCAGCCTCGACTGATAGTGGATCGTGTGCCACAACCTAGCGTGCCGCCTGCCCGAATGCCACGCGTCCGACCTTGCCTCAAAGCGGATGCCGAGAACGACTTCAGCGGGTGGCGGAGGCGTTCTCCAGGTAAAGGAACTTGGCCTTATTGCGTCGGTGCGTCAGCAGAAACGCGTTCGGTAGCAGCTTTCCGAAAGGCCTGTCGGAACCAGCAGGTGCGCAATGATGTGGGCGATGCCCAGCGCATCGGGCTTGTCGGTCTTGTTGCGCTGCGTCGACATTGCGGCGCACACACACTCCGTTGCATAGCGCAGCCGACGGTCCCTTTTGCCAAAGTTACCGAAAAATTGACATAAATTAGTAATCGCTAATGCAGAATGCAAAGCTAGTTTATGTGGCAGTAGGACATCTGTTGAGAGTTCGAGCCGGGTACATCCGTTCGACCTCGATAAGGGGTGGAGATTGCGAAGGCACGCAGCTGTTGCTGGACGCAAGCCGAAGACGGCGGCGCCGCAAAGGATTGGGGCTCACTCGGGGGATCGGTTGCGTGCTGTGCTTCAGGACCCTTCTCTCTCCAGGTGCCAGTGATGGAAGATAGTGAGCGGACTCATACTGAACCGGAGGCGAGCTCTTGGACCGGCCGCAACAGGCGTCTCGACCCATCGCGCCTGCCGAAGACGGTGAGCTATACCACGCGCGACAATTATGGCGACGTGACCTTCACGCTCAACCAGCGTGGCGTGGTGGTCCGACGCCTGCAGGATTCAAGCAGCGTGCCGACAATCATTGCCCTTCCCGCCAAGGTTTTCAGCGGCGTGGCCGCCTGCGCGATGGAAGATCCGGATGGAGAATTCACATCGGAGCTCAAGCTTCTGCACAATGATCCGATGCTGACGGTGCCGCTGCTCGTGTCCGACGATCTCGAACTTGTCGCCGCCGACTGGCGTGCCTGGGCCGAGGTCTACCGTCTGCCTATGCTTCTGCTTGGCGCCGACGGCGTTGCCCGCACGCTCGAGGAAACGCTCGGTGCCAGCATCAACGCGCACTCACCCCAGCGAACGCAACATGGACCGCGTCTCGACCATGCGCCCAGACTTTCTAATGCTGGCCTGATGAACAAACTGATATCGTTAGAGCATATCCGTCGACTGGTGGATCGGAAGTGACCTGACAACGTGTCTCGTGTTCAGTTGGTCTGCAGGGTCGGTCCTCCTCACTGCGCCCGTTGCTGGGGGCCGCGGTTGGTGGCAGACCCGACGAATTTGTCCTAAAACGATGTCGGCCAAGTGTTCCTGAACACGATCTGCCGAAGCTAAGCGCCATCAGCTAGATCACGTGGACCAACGACAGCGGACCGCGTCAACCCCTTCGCTGGGTTCCTGTCTCATGCTGGACAGTAGACAATCCCTGACCCATTCTCCGCCTCGGGGAAAAAGGCCTTGAACGGATATCGCTATGGCAATCAGTCTTCTCCGTCCTTGCCTCAGGCGCCTATTGGCGGCAGGGGTGTCAGCGGTCGACGTGTCACCGAGTGCGCAATAACACGCGCACAAAGTCTGCCGACCCGCGAACCGCTCATCCGCCTCCCAAAGAACTCCAGAACAACGAGATCCGGTCAAATACGATCACCGGATCGGTAAGCACTTGCGAGGAACCCGATCAGGAAACGGCTCGCCCTGGAGCGACATATCGGGAATCGGAGATCAGAGGCGGCCATGGCTTTGCGTAGCAATTTCCTTGCGGTTGGGTGCTACCGACCCGATCAGGTGAGCGCCAAAATTTTCGGAGATTTCACGTTCTCCGAGACGGCTGAAAGGCATCGCCAGGAGGTCTGGCAGAAATTCCAGAAGCGAAATCCCGGAGCCTTCGATGGATCTCTTGCGCGGCTCCACGCGCTTGACGCGACAGGCGAACGCATAGATCTGAAATTCCAGCGAACCACCTTCTCTTCCTATGTCTCGAGTAGGGATCCCGCGTTCGTCGACAGATTCCCAGATGCGAGCCGATCCGACCCGATAGGAATTACTGCCGTGGCGCTAGGGATTGACGGATATGTGCTCGTCACCAGGCGTTCATTGGAGGCTGAACAAAACCCAGGAGGCCTGTATTTCGTCGGGGGCTATGCGAATGCGCATGACGACGGACCCGTGGATCTGTTTGCGGAGGCTGAACGGGAACTGAGGGAGGAGACAGGTTTCGACGAGGTCGATAGATTGGGTTCACGCCTGCTCGGAATCGCCTATGATCCGGTGCACTGCCACCCCGAAATAACCATCTTGCTTCGTGCGAGAGCCTCGGCAGGTGAAATGTTGAAGCATTTGAACAAGGCCACGGATGCGGCCGAGGCCCATTCGCATCATGTTCTCCCTCTCACATCCGTTTTGGACGGGTCGGCCGCAAGCAGGATTGGCGGCCCGGCGACTTGGAGCTTCGGCATCGGCAGCGAACTGCTGAGAAAGACTGACTTGGCGTTTGCCGGAAGATGACTGCAGGACTAGCGTCGGATAACCTGAAATGCAGTTAGGAAGCTAGGTCCCTGTCGAGCGCCGCCGACAGCTCCGCCACGGGTCACCGACTTCAGCGACCGCTGGCGCTCCAGGCCGACTCGCCGCGTCACGTGCCAGGGGTTGTTGTCGATCTGGATCCGGATCAGCATCGGTAGCGAGCCATGTTGAAGGGGAGCGGACGACGTTGGAATACTGGGACAAAGTCGAACAGGGGCTCGCCTCAGAGGAGCATGGGCATCGAGCTTCGACGATCGCCAGAATGCTCGAGGATGCCGGTGTCCCGGTCTACGGGCCCGAAGGCGGGGCGAGCCAGGTTCACCTGTTCGTGGCGCTGAACGACCTGATGCCAAAGCAGGTGGCGAAATCCGGGCGCGATCACTTCGTCGCGGTGCGGGTTGCACGCAACTGGTGGATAATGTGTAGAGCGGCCAAACGCGGTCGCCGTCATTCGATGCGTCGGGAGAGAGGCCTATAATGCCAAAGCCCAAAAACCAAAAATGCCCCAAGCTTTCGCTTAGAGCATAGTGGCGGCCTCCAGAGGGAGACCCGGCGGGCACTGCCCAGCTTCTTTATACGGGTTCAAATTCGTTTTCACAAGCGGTTATTCCGCTTGCCTCTGGTTTTTCCGCTATTCGGTAGCAACCGCCACCAGAAGTTTAATCCTTGATCTGGTACCTCTGAAAGCAGGATTTCAGGGGGCGAGATGGGCGTACCAGAGGAATTGAAGGCCAAGAGAGGAGAGCTGGCTGGGCGTGCCCGCGAGCTGGCCGCTGCGCTTGCCGAGCTGCAGGCGCAGATCGCGGCCGTCGACAAGGTGATTTCGATCTACGAGCCGGAATGGAGGCCGGAAGAGCAGCCGCAGAAGCGCCGCGGCCGCCCGCCCACGGCCATGAGCGCGAAGGAACTCGACAAGCTTATCGGCGGGACGAACAAGCGCCAGATGACCCTTGAGATCCTGCGGACCGCCAGGCGCCCGATGTCGACCGCCGAATGCGCGCAGGAATTCGCGACAAGGCATGGCCTTTCCGGAGACGATCCCAGGGTCGCCCTCATCGGCAACCGCCTGTCTTCGATCCTGGATGCCCTGCAGAAGGCCGGGCGCGTCCGCCACGCTGGCATGCTCGACGGCCATCGCTGCCAGTGGGAGATCGCGGCCTAGGCGGGCGCGAAGGGCCTGTCGAAGTCCTCGAAGTACGGATCGGGCGGGCTGTTCCCCTGCCAGTAGCCGCAGAAGTTCCTCGAGGTCGGGTTCAGCATCGCCGCGAACAGGACCAGCGCCGTCAGCTGGCCGTTGCTCTTCCGGCGATTGTCCTCGCGCCAGGCAATGTCGGCGACGTAAAAGTCGAAATACTTCAGCGAGAAGCGGTGGTGGATGCCGACATAGGCCCGCTGGATGCGCGAGAAAAAGCTCTCGACGTGGTTCGTGTTCGTGCCGTCCTGGGTCTGGTAGGCCTCCGAGTGGTTCACTTGCCTGTGCTCGTTGAGGTCGGCCACGTCGGCATAGCTGGGGTGTTCGTCGGTAACGACGGTCGCGTCCCGGCTGACATGGTCGCGCACCGTCGCCCAGGCGGCCTCGCCCTGTTCCTCGCGGACGATGCGCGTGAAGGTGCGTTCGAACCCGCTGCCGTTCTTCTCGCGCAGCGCGAGCACGCAGAGCCGCTTCATGTTCTGGTATTTCTTCAGGCGGCGGTCGATCCGGTCCTCGGCCTTGTTCTCCTGCTTGATGTGGCCGCCCGCGTATTTGCCGTCCATCTGCACCTGGCCGTCGAGCTTCATGTCGACGCGGCGCAGCCCCAGGGCTTCCTTGATCTTCAGCGACAGGACCCAGGCGGTCTTGTACTGCACTCCGAGTTCGCGGGAGAGATGCAGCGCGGCCTTGCCCTTCACCGCGTTCACGGACATCCAGATCGCCGCCAGCATTTTCCAGAAGCTGAGCTTGTGGAAGGCGAACACGGTGCCCGAGGTGACGGAGAACTCGCGGCGGCAGCCGGAGCACTTGAACGCGCGCCTGCGGAGCGCGTAGCAGTCGAGAATGCCGCAATGCGGGCAGACGGGCTCGCCCCGGGTTTTAGGCCAGCGGAACTGACGAAAGATCGCGTAGGCTTCCTCCTCGTCAATCTGGACGAGCTGCTTGATCGGCATGTCCCGGCATTCCGGGGACATCAGGAAGTGCTGGCCGTCCTTGTATTTCACACCTCCGCGCCTCAGCGTCGTGATCGACGTGGACGAAATCCCAAGGCTCCGGACGTTCCAGAATCTTCGGGGTCAGGCGAGGCGTGGGGGAACTAGAGGCGCGAGTGTTCATGTTCAGGCTCCAGGGCTGGCAGTCGTCGATACGCGTGGCGATGCGGCAGCCTTGGGAGGCCGTCGAAATCAGCGC